>NZ_JWSW01000030.1:0-17101 GCF_000828125.2 Rickettsia asembonensis
CTAACATGTTTTTTATAACCATACCAAAACTTATTACCTCCTTTACAACCAATTTTAGCTTGTTTATCATTTGCAACTTTAGACAAAGTCTTATTTGAGCTTGTCATATTTTTGCTTCCTCAACTCATCACGTTCTTCCCAAAGACTAGCTTTTGAGATTAAATGAGAGGCATCCACAAAAGTAAATACCTCACTCTTATAACCTTGCTTTCTTAGTTGATCTCTAAAGTTTGTAAATATTTTTGATAGTAAATTAGTACCTATCTTCTTACGTATGTTATGCCACACTCCGGTGCTACATATGTAGATAAAGCATATTGTACAAAGCCTGTCAAAGATGCAGCCACTAGGAAAGAAGTGCATCTTTGTGCTGTAAAGAGAAATAACATGCAAGATAAGAATTTTGACCTTGATAAATATTATACAAAAATTAGAGCACCTTTTGAAAGAGTATTTTCACAAGATAATAAACGTGTCAGATATATTTGTATTGTCAAAATTCAATTCTCTGAATTTATGAAGGCTATATGTTTTAATTTGAAACGATTAACCGTTTTAACGGGTAACTAATATTATCATAGATAACGCATAGATAGTAACAAAATTTCTACTAATTTTGTATATACTGACCAAAATTTATCTTAAATTTAAACACAAATTTTTCCAAAAAAATATCCTTCCTGTAATTCTCTGCTTAATTCCTTATCTCTCAACACTTCCATAATTCTACAAATGCCTTTAGGCAATGTTAAATATTTATTGGAAATGCTAAATAATTTATATGAGATTAATAAAGAAAAATTAAATCTTATTGATATTAATACGTTGCTTCCGCAATATTTGCCTATGTTAAATTGTTGTAAATATATTGCTAAATATAATAGTTTTTCTGATAAAAAAAGAAGTGTTTATAAAGAAGAATTAAAGCAGGAATTAAAAGAAATTTTTAAATTCTTAAGTGATAAACTTTTGATATTTTCAACTGTACTTTGTACTAAACAAGTTGAAATAGCTCATGATGTTTTAAAAATTATACCTAAAAAAGATATGCAAATATATAAAAATTTTGCAATCTTACAAAGCTATCTTGATCCTGATTCTATATTGTACGATGAATCTGAATTCAAAGAAGAAGTGATAGTAGAAATTCTTAATACTGCAAGTACTTCTTTAATGGCAGAAGAAAAAACTACAGCTGCTCTTAAGAATATTGAGAAATCTTTAAAATATGATCCTCAAAATGAAGAAGCTTTAGAAATTGGTGTAGCAGCTGCTTTATTAGGTAAAGATAAGGAAAAAGCTCAAGGATATTTAAATCAATTAAGCGAAGAAAAACAACAAGAAATTGCTGTTAATTATAATGCTGAAAATATAGAAGAGGTTATAGAGTAATATAATCCAAAAGAAATACACGCTCATTATCAACGGGTAAAACAACAAAAACTTTTTGAAATTAGTCAAAAAATCACTAATAACCAAATTATTAGCAGCTGGAATGTTAATAAACAGATTATTAAAAAAGATGATGTTTATTCTGTAGGTAAATATAAGGGGCTTAATTGTTTTGCAAAAATTGCGGGAGAAGTTAAAAAGAAACTAGATAATAACCTTATTGATTCTTTTACTCGAGCTATAGAAAAAGGTATTACATATTGTAAAACAAATATCAATGGAGTTAAATTTTTACAAAATAAAGCAGTAGAAGTTAAAATTGACGGCGAAATGCGTTTATTTACCAACATTTTTTATAAAAATTCTCAAGAAGAACTATTACTAAATTTTGATCATTACGGCAATCATAATGAGGTAGAAAATTTTGCTAATAACCATAAATTAGTAGAAGCACTCGGTGATTTAACGGTATTATAATATATAGTTGCGTGGATACCACTCCGTCATTGCAAGCAGTCATAGACTGTGTGGATCAATTTCACCTCTGTCATCCCGTGGCTTGACCACGGGATCCATAACAAAACAAAAAAAGACTGAATCCTACGATCAAATCCATAGTACCGGACAATTTTTAAAAAGTCTTAGATGTCATTCCCGCGTAGGCGGGAATCCAGCATAAAGCGAGATAAATTGAGCTTTTAATTTCAAAAATTTGCTGTATTTATACTTTTTTCTGGATTCCCGCCTACGCGGGAATGACATAAAACGAGTCATGCAACAACGCCTACAACTGTTCGCAACCACGTCCTAAATTAGTACACTACGACACTGTTAATAAACTATGTAATTTTTCATGGATGTTAGTTAGCTTATCTATATCATTTCCTCCGGCTTGAGCAATCGAAGGCTGTCCACCTCCGCCGCTGCCTCCTAAGAATAAAGAGAGTTCTTTTGCAATTATACCTGCATTATATTTGTCTGTTATAGCTTTACTCACCGCAACCGTAATAGATAATTTATCATTATTACCCGTAATATATACTACTATTAAATCTTCTACTTTTTTCGTTAAATTTTCTGCAGCCTGACGCAATACTTTATTGTCTAAATTCTCTATATATCGATTAATTAACTTAACTCCTTTTATATCCTCAGCTTGCTTTTCAATCTGCTCTATACTTAAATCTAAACGTGCTAAATGGACTTTTTTAAGCTCTTTCTCAAGCTCTTTATTATGTTCTAAAATATTATTAATTTTAGTAATAAGTTCGTTTTTGTTAGTCTTTAAACTGCTTTCTATCGATTTAAGTAAACTATCCTTTTCTCTCATTAATTTAATTACGAATTCACCGCAAACTGCTTCAATTCTACGAACCCCTGCCGCTATAGCATTTTCGCTTGTGATTTTAAAGCAACCGATGTCACCGGTACGTCTGACATGCGTACCACCGCATAATTCTAAAGAAGTCTCACCCATCTTAACTACTCTTACCTCAGAGTCGTATTTCTCGCCAAACAGTGCCATAGCTCCTTGTTTGACTGCATCTTCAGTTGTCATTAATGTAGTATTTACTTCATGATTATCTCTAATAATCTCATTTACCTTATATTCGATTAAAGTGATTTCTTCATTAGTCACAGCTTTAGAATGGCTAATATCAAAACGTAAATAAGTCGGAGCGACTAAAGAACCTTTTTGTGTAACATGTTTACCAAGTACCTCATGTAGTACTGCATGTAATATATGCGTGGCCGAGTGGTGAATCCTTAAATTTTGTCTATGTTTGATGTCTATACTAAAATTAGCATTTTCGCCTACGTTAATCTGCCCCTTTTTCAAAATACATTTGTGGACTATAATAGAGCCTAGATATTTTAAAGTATCTATTACTTCTATACTCGTTGAACTTGAAAAATTGGCTGCGTCGTCTTTGTAAGTCCTCGGATGCTCACGTATTAGTATACGCTCCGCTCCTCGGCTTACAGTCTCCTTGTTCTTTTCCAAGTTGAACTTCGTATACTGACTCTTCATTTCACAGTAATATACTTCAGAATCTTTTGAAAATATCGTCCCAATATCACCCATTTGACCACCGGACTCACCATAAAAAGGTGTTTGGTTGCTGATTAGCAGAAATTGCGTATCTATTTCTTTTATATTATCAATTAAACTATTATCTTTAATTAATGCAATTATTTTACATTCTGCTTCATTAAGCGTATATCCTAAAAATTCCGTGCTACCATGCTGCTCTTTAATATCAAACCATAGTTGATCTGTTTTTGATTCACCGGAGCCAAGCCAAGATTTTCTAGCACATTCTTTTTGTGCAAGCATTTGCTCTTCAAATCCCTTATGATCGACGGAAATATCACGGCTTTTTAAAATATCTTCAGTTAAATCAAGCGGGAATCCGTAAGTATCATATAGTTTAAACGCTACTTCTCCTGATAATTCATTACCTTTTATTAGCGTTTCTGTTTCTTCGGTAAGAAGCTTTAGACCACGTTCTAAAGTAGTTTTAAACCTAATTTCCTCTTGTTCTAAGATGCTGCTGATAAAGCTTTCTGCTCTCTTAAGTTCAGAATAAACATTCCCCATTAAATCAACAAGTTTTGGCAGTAATTTATACATAAGCGGCTCTTTGCTGCCTAACATATGAGCATGCCGCATGGATCTTCGCATAATACGGCGAAGTACGTAACCACGCCCCTCATTTGAAGGGATAACACCGTCAGCTATTAAAAAGCTACTTGCTCGTAAGTGGTCGGCAATAACTCGGTAAGAAAATTTAGCTTCTCCCTCTACTTTCACTTTTACTATATTTTCGGTAAAATTAATTATTTCCTGAAATAAATCTATGTCATAATTATTGTTAACATGCTGTAATACTGCCGTCATACGCTCAAGACCCATACCGGTATCGATAGATTTTTGCGGTAACTCTATTCTAGTATCTTTATCGATTTGTTCATATTGCATAAATACCATGTTCCAAATCTCGATAAATCTGTCACCGTCTTCGTCCTTAGTGCCAGGTAGCCCACCGTATATTTGTTTTCCGTGGTCATAAAAAATTTCAGAGCAAGGACCGCAAGGACCCGTATCGCCCATAGACCAAAAATTATCATTTGTTTTGATTCTTATTATGCGATCATCCCTAAATCCTGCTATTTTTTTCCAGTAAGAAGCTGCTTCGTCGTCGGTATGATAGATTGTTACATATAGCTTGTCTTTTGGGAGTTCAAATTCTTTAGTCAATAAATTCCAAGCGTAATATATGGCTTGTTCTTTAAAATAGTCACCGAATGAAAAATTACCTAGCATTTCAAAAAAGGTATGATGTCTTGCCGTGTAACCGACATTCTCAAGGTCGTTATGCTTGCCGCCGGCTCTAAGAGATTTCTGACTAGTTACCGCTTTGTTATAAGGTCTTTTTTCTTGTCCGGTAAAAACATTTTTAAATTGTACCATTCCGGAATTAACAAACATTAAGCTAGGGTCATTGTGTGGAATTAACGAGCTAGCCGGTACATGTGTATGATTATTTGCTTTAAAGTAAGTTATAAATTTACTTCTAACTTCTTCGGTGGTAAATTTAGTCATGGTAAGATATATTATTTAAATGTTATGTTATTCCTTTGTGGATCGGTAAAATCCACCGTGTCACCTAGTTCGCTTGACCACGGAGGCCATAAAAATATTAATATTATTATGTATTTTTTAAGCTGGATCTCGCTACAAGCTCACGGGATGACAACGGAAAATCAGTCCACGCAGCCTACGGCTACTCGCAATGACGACTCGGGTATCCACGCAGAAATGACGTCCAGTATAGTAAAATACACTGAATTATGATTAAAATAAATTTATTTATGAAAAATATTTTTGATTCGATCAAATTACATTTTGTTAATTTTGTAACAAAATTAAAAATATTTTCTTTCAAAAGAAAAAAGATCGTGGTGTTACTAGGTAATAAAGGTGTATTTCTTAGTATTTTTCTCGATAATAAATTATTAGATAAATTATTTATCCCTACTCAGGAACAGATAGACTTAAACCCTTATAAAAACTTTTTTAGTAAATTTCCAAAAAGCGATATTTATTTTTTACTTGACGGTAGTGAATGTAAGACACGGCACGATCAAATACCTATATTACAGTCAATAGTTAAACTTGATCCTATTGAACAATTTATCGAAGGTTATTTTAATAAAGAAGACATTATAGCACATTGTGTTTACGAAATTACTACTACACCAAGTGAAATTTGGTCGATTTTAATTATGTCGTGTCCATTTGAAACACCTTTAAGTGATATAATTTCATGCATTATAGATAAAAGATCGCTTGATTTAAAAGGAATTTACTTTTTAACGCTAGAGCTAAAAGTTATTATAAATAAAATAGTACAGAATATAGAAAATGATAAATATAATGATTATTTCCAAATTTGTGTATATGCCTCACAAGCTAGCGGTATAAAATTTATTATCAAACATAAAAATATAATAACAATTAGAAATCTTGAGTATCCATTCGGTAAAACAACCGGCTATGTTCAAGGTATTATAGAACAAGAAATTAATGATTGTTTGATATTATTTAAAAACTATATAAGTAATCTTGATCAAAGAGCCTGTATAATTCTTATAGTAGATGAAGAGTTAAAATCTTTATTAGAATCAACAAATTTTGAAGATCGCCCTGTAATCTTTATACCGGTTGATAATATACTAAATAAGCAAACTCTAGAAAAAGAAAGATTTATAGATACGAATATTAGTAGGCTGTTTCTAGAATATAAGAGTTTTCCCGCTTATAATAATAATTTAAAATCAATAAAAAAACTAGTTACTATAAAGGATCTGACATTTAAATTATATAGTGCATTACTTATAATATTAATATTAGTGGTCGGTATTATCAAATATAATACAAAACAGAATTACAAAGACATAAACTCTATTAATGAAAAATATTATGCAACAAATCAAGAATATGATAGTATCAAATATAAATATCCTTATATTAAAAATACTACTAGCCTAGCTGATTTATATGTAATAGAAAAATTACTAGAAGCGCCGGTACCGCTACCGTTTGATTTACTTAACAGACTTATAATTACTTTAAATCCGGCTTTTAAATTAGAAGAAATTAAATGGGAATTAACAAATATAGATAATATTTTGTTAGTTTCTAAGAGACAATTAATAATCAAATTAATACTTAAATATCATACTGATAATCTATCGGTAGATGAATCTCTAAAGATGCTAGATGATCATATGCAAAACGTAAAAAATAAATTATCTAATTTGCAGATAGATTATGTCATATATAAGGATAAAATACTTGATATATTCGGTAAGGTAGTAATTCCTTTATCGGTTAATATAGTTGACGATAAAACGTAATATACTCGATCAACTTCAAAAATTGGCTGCGTCGTCCTACAAGTACTGCGGTGCTCACGTATTAAGTATACGCTCTGCTCCTCGTCTTGCGGACTCCTTGCTCTTTTTGAAGTTGATCTTCGTATATACTCTAGAATATATCTATCCTAAACCGGCATTAATAACCCAAGGTAAAAGTAATGTTTGAAAAATATATTATGTATTTAAAGAATCTTATATTCTTTCAATTTATTATATATTTCTTCTTTATTTCCTTAACTATTTGGATAATAAAAAATTTCCAGCAAGAATACAGTAAATCTATTCTTGATAAACAAGTTTCACAAGAAAATCTAACAGAGGAAGTTTTAAAGCTTTATTCTGTCATTAACTCTAAAGAAGAAATATTAGAATCTTACAAAAAATATGTAGATTTAAGCGTTCTAAGTAATGTGAGTTGCTTAAATTATCAAGAACTAATTCCTAAAATAAAAAGCTTAAGCAATAAATATGATTTAGTAGAACCTATAGACGTATCTATAAATTCAGTATTTTTTAAAAATAATGTTCAGGCGATTGAAGGAGGAGAAGGTGAATCGATTCATGTAAATAATTATAGCATAAATATAAAATATGCATGTGCAGATTTTTTGACTTTTCTAAAAATATTCTCTGAAATTTATTCTTATATGCCTCCTAATACTCTTATATCTTTTGTACGAGTGCGTAATGAAGAAGTGTTAACGCCTAAGAATATATATAAACTTTCAGTGAATCATGCTCCTAATCTTATTTATGCTAAATTGATATTATATATCAGAGAATTAGCCTCAAAATAAATTACTAAAATGGATAATGCAATAGTACTTAATAACATAAATACTAATTTATTTAAAAAAGATATTGTTAATAATTTTGTCAATAATCTTACGAAATCTACTTGCTCTACTATTGCAAATATGCTTGCTATAGATTATACGCTAAGGCTTAATTCTAAACCGGAGGCTGAAAAATATATTAATAAATGTATTTCTAGACTCAAAAATTATTTAGGTATGCGGGTTATTAACGATGATAATTTTTCTGTAGCATTAGAGTTATTTGCAATAATGATTACTTCTGAAGACGAAAATGAGCAAAATAAGAATAATATTTTAGAGCAATCACAAGATATAATAGCAGAAAATCTTGTAGAAGTTTATTTTGGAGATGAAAAAATAAATAGTACCGAAAAAGAAAAAATTAAAAATATATTTAAAACTCTTTTAAAGGAGAAGAATTTTGACAAAATAATAAATTATGTGGAATCTCATAAAAAATTATTTAAGGCTTCTGTAATGTATGCAATGAAGAAATATAATAATATTGATGAAGCAACAATTTATATAAAGAAAGAATTTAATAAAATATTAGAAATGTCTTTAGCATTTACACAAAAAAGTAATATATTTAAACAAGCAACCGGAAAAATCGCCGGTGCTGTTTGTGCTTTATTAGTTGGAGCAATTAGTGTTGCGACTGCGGGAGCGGCTTTTTCTATCATAGTTGTACCGGCATCGATTTTTGCAGTCAGATATGCACCTGAACTTGGTGAAAAATTTGGAGGATTAATTTTAAATAATGATAATGCAATAAAACTAGAACAAAGCAATATAGATAAGTTTGTGAAAACATTACAAAATGATAAAGAAAGTCTTCTCTCTCAAGAAAAAACAAAAAACATCAAACAAAATATTAAAGTTTCTCCTTCTCAAATAAATGCTAAATTAACTAAGAAAGTGGTTAATGAAAAACATAGATAGGGTATCGTAATTGCGAGTGACTGTAGATGTTGCCCGTATGATTAGAAAAACCTACTCGATGTCATTCCAGCGAGGCATTGGCGTTATTGCATGGATAGTTTTTTTCGTCATTGCGAGGAAAAACTGTAAGTTTTGACGAAGCAATCCAGTTAAAAATGCTAATTTTTAGCATTTTTTTAATTATTTTTACTGGATTGCCGTGCGGTCTTCGACCGCTCGCAATGACGAGGTGGTATCCATGCAACAACGTCCCGCTTTCGCTGGAATGACATAAATGAGCCGTACAATGAAGCTATAAAGCTATTTTTACTTGAGAATATAAAATATTCCTCTTATTATCTTTTTTAAAATTAATAAAATAACTTAATGAGAAAAGTAGTAATATCCGGCATGATCGGCAATGCTTTAGAATGGTATGATTATGCATTATATGCTCAATTTGCTTATATTATAGGGCAGCATTTTTTTCCGGATTCAGAAATGCGAGAGACTTTAACTTTTGCGGTATTTGCTGCAGGCTTTATAGTACGACCGCTCGGCGGTATTATTTTCAGTAATATCGGTGATAGATTCGGCAGACGTGCTGCTTTGGTAATGGGTATTATAACTATGGCAATACCGACTGCCGGGATAGGTCTCTTACCAGACTATAAAACTATAGGTATTGCCGCTCCTATTATTTTAACTGTTATCAGACTCATACAAGGTTTTTCTTTAGGAGGGGAGTTTGGCGGTTGTATTTCGTATATTGTAGAACATGCTTCGTTCGAGCAGCGAGGACTTGCGGGGAGTAGCTCATTCGTTAGTATGTGCGGCGGTATGCTGCTTGGACTTGCTACAGCAGCCGGTTTTTCTTATTTTATGCCCGCTGATATGCTATTTGAATGGGGTTGGAGAATACCTTTTATTGCCGGTTTATTTATTAGTTCTGTAGGTTTATATATTAGAAAAAACCTAGCAGAAAGTCCTATTTATAAAAAAGCTAAGGAAACAGGGCGTTTAGCACGTTTTCCTTTACGAGAAACATTAACAAAATACCCAAAAGAACTAATTATCGCACTTGGTCTTTATATTACCGTAACTGCTCCTTTTTATACTTCTACGGTTTTTATCGGTAATTTTATGCAAACGCTTGGTTATACTAGTCAGCAAAGCACAATTGTTAGTAGTATAATATTAATCATAATGATGATAGTATTTCCTATATCTGCGTATGTTTCGGACAAGGTAGGGCGGCGTCCTGTACTAATATGGGGTATTATCTTGTTAATTTTATCAGTCTATCCTATTTTTCTAGTCTTAGGATCAATGAACTTTACTTTAGCTATAATATCTCAAGTAATATTTGCTGGAATTATCGCTATTTATATGGGACCTATCCCAACGGTTTTAGTAGAGATATTTCCAACTAGCATAAGATTTACCGGTGTTGCACTTTCATACAACCTTGCAGCTGCTATATTTGGCGGTACTGCTCCAATGTTAGCAATGATACTAACGAAAGTTACCGGAGACAATTATGCTATTGCATATTATTTAATTGCACTTGCTTTGTTATCTTCTATAATCCTAAAATTCTATAAAGAGACATATAAAAAGAATTTGGTCAGCTAATCATGAGTGAAATTTTTGAAGTACCGGATGGTGGAAGTAAGGTTTTACTCCATTGTTGTTGTGCTCCGTGCGTTGGTCCTTTAATGGAGAAAATGATCGATACCGGTATTAAGTTTACGCTTTTTTTCTATAATCCTAATATTCATCCTAAAAAAGAATATGAGCTTCGTAAGAATGAAAATATTAAGTTTGCTGAGAAGCATAATATAGAATTTATCGACGCAGATTATGATCCGCAAAATTGGTTTAGGCGTGCTAAAGGGATGGAGTTTGAGCCTGAGAGAGGTAAACGCTGCACAATGTGTTTTGATATGCGTTTCGAGCGTACGGCTTTATATGCTTATGAAAACGGTTTTAAGGTTATAACTAGTTCGCTTGGTATTTCTAGATGGAAAGATATAAACCAAATTAATGAATCAGGGATTAGAGCCGCATCTCATTATGAGGGGATAACATATTGGACTTATAATTGGCGTAAAGACGGTGGTGCTAGTAGGATGTATGAAATCGCCAAAGAAGAGAATTTTTATAAGCAAGAATTTTGCGGCTGTGTTTATTCTTTCCGTGATACTAACGATTGGCGTGTAGCTAATAACCGTCCTAAAATCGAGATCGGTAAGGAGTATTATTAAGATTTCTGTGTTATGTGTCATACCGCGACTTGATCGCGGTATCTAATAAAATCAATATAAATGGATACCGCGATCAAGTCGCGGTATGACAATGCATTTTTTATGAAAAAACTATCATTTCAACAAATTATACTAGCCTTGCAAAATTACTGGCAGGATTACGGCTGTGCAATCTTGCAGCCTTACGATGCACATGTCGGAGCCGGTACGTTTCACCCTGCAACGGTACTTAGATGTCTTGGCTCAAAACCTTGGTCAGTAGCTTATGTACAGCCATCGAGAAGACCAGGTGATAGCAGATACGGCATGCACCCTAACAGAATGCAACATTACTATCAGTTTCAGGTTATCTTAAAGCCATCACCGGATAATATTCAAGATTTATATCTTAAAAGCTTAGAATGTTTAGGCATAGATTTAAAAACGCATGATATTCGTTTTGTTGAAGATGATTGGAAGTCGCCGACGCTCGGAGCCTCAGGGCTTGGTTGGGAGGTATGGTGTGACGGTATGGAAGTATCCCAATTTACTTATATGCAGCAAATTGGCGGTATTGAATGCCGTCCTGTTGCCGGTGAAATCACTTATGGGCTTGAGCGGCTTGCATTATATATTCAAGGTGTTGATGAAGTAAAGGAACTTGATTGGAATGGGCAGGTAGGAGAAAAAGCTTTAAAATACGGGGAAGTTGATTTTGAGGCTGAACGACAATACTCAAAATATAATTTAGAGCTTGCAGATAGTGAGATGTTAGTACGACATTTTAAAGATAGCGAAGAACAATGTAAGCGGTTAGTAAAAGAAAATGTACCACATGTTGCTTATTATGAATGTACAAAAGCAAGCGATGCCTTTAATCGATTAGATGCACTTGGGGTAATTAGCGTTACTGAGCGTGCCTCTTATATTTTAAGAGTACGGCACTTAGCTAAAATTTGTTGTATGAAATGGTTGGAGTTAAGCGGTGAGTGAATTATTATTAGAGCTATTTAGTGAAGAAATACCTGCATTCATGCAAAAAAATGCTGAAGAGGGTTATTTAAACATATTCACGAAAATTTTTGAAGAAAACGA
This sequence comes from Rickettsia asembonensis, assembly GCF_000828125.2. Lineage (NCBI taxonomy): Bacteria > Pseudomonadati > Pseudomonadota > Alphaproteobacteria > Rickettsiales > Rickettsiaceae > Rickettsia > Rickettsia asembonensis. The sequence goes on from NZ_JWSW01000030.1 coordinate 11,918, forward strand.
AATATTTGCAAAAGTGCAACTATTTGCAGGACCTCGTAGGATAACACTGTATGCTACCCACTTACCGAAAGTAACTCTGCCGAAAGAAACGGGAATTAAAGGACCGAGCATAGATGCTCCGGAAGCTGCAATTAATGGATTTTGTAAAGCTCATAACGTTAGTAAATTAGAGCTTTCTACTAAATTAATTAATAATCAGCTATATTATTTCTTTGTTAAAAAAACAGAAGAAAGAGAGATAAAAGAAATTTTGCCGGAGATTATTATAGAAGCTATTAATAAATATAGCTGGGCAAAATCGATGTTTTGGGGTGATTATAATATAAAGTGGGTTAGACCACTGCGTAACATTTTATGCATATTTGACGGCGAAGTACTATCGCTGCAATTTGGGTATTTAACCGCTAATAATATTACGTACGGGCATCGCTTAACTGATAATAAAAAATTAGAAGTAACAGATTTTGAGGATTACAAAAATAAGCTTTCAGAAAATCACGTTATTTTAGAAAGAACAAAGAGAGAAGAAATAATTAAAACAGGTTTATTGGAACTGGCAAATTCTCATAATCTAAACATAAAAGAAGATAATCGTCTAATTGAAGAAGTAGCAGGGCTTAGTGAATTTCCTGTTGTGCTACTTGGAAAAATCCCACAAAAATTCTTAGAATTACCTAAGGAAGTGCTAATTTCTTCGATGCGTACACATCAGAAATATTTCTGTCTATTCGATAAAGAAGGAAATTTCGCACAATATTTTCTCTTTGTCAGTAATGGTAGATTTGCAAATGCTGACCTCGTTATTAAAGGTAATGAAAAAGTACTATCTGCACGTCTTTCGGATGCTTTATATTTTTATAAACAAGATATAGCTAAAACTTTAGAGTCAAGATTAGGTAAATTAGAAGCTGTAACGTTTCATGCAAAACTTGGTAATTTAAGAGAAAAAATTGATCGTATAATTAAAATTTGCAAGCATATAGCTCCAAATAATAAAGAGTTAATCACGGCAGCAAAACTTTGTAAAAGCGATCTCGTCTCTGAAATGGTTGGGGAGTTTCCTGATTTACAAGGTATTATGGGCTATTATTATGCAAAACATGAGGGATTAGGCGAAGAAGTAGCCGCTGCAATCAAAGATCATTATAAACCGCAAGGTTTGAGCGATAATGTACCAAGTGGAAATGCAGCACTGCTTGCTTTAGCCGATAAGGTGGATAGTTTAGTCGGTCTAATGATAGCGGGTGAAGCCCCAACAGGTTCAGGCGATCCATATGCCTTAAGACGTCAAGCTCTTGGCATAATAAGAATAATACTTGAAAATAAATTAGAGCTAAATTTAAATGATTTAATTAGTTTTTCTATAAACTTATATAGAGATTCTTCTCATAAAAATAAGGATTTAATAATATCTTTCTTTGAAGAAAGAGCAAAATTTTACTTTAAAAATGACTATGATATTGCGTTAATTAATGCTGTTCTTGATTTAAGAATGGAAGATGAGTTGGTTAGTATAAGTCTAAAACTTAATGCCTTACAAAAATTTTTAGCAGAAGACGCAGGCAAACAATTATTAAATGCTTACAAACGAGCTAGTAATATAATCGGTGATCAGAAAATTATCGGCTTAGTTGATACAAGTCTCTTTAGTACACAACCTGAAAAAGAATTATTTGAAGTAATCCAAAAAATTTTGCCGCAAATTATAGATAGTATAACTGATAAAGATTATAAGAAAGCTTTAAATTTACTATCATCGCTATTAGTTCCTACTACTAGCTTTTTTGATAATGTACTCGTTAATGATCCTGATCCAAAAATTGCAGAGAATCGTTTATCGTTATTACAAAATATTTGTGAATTATTTGATAAAATAGCTAAGTTTTGTCGTCTGTAGGTTCGTTATCCCCGTATGGCGTTGATGTGTGAATCACTTCTACCTCTGTCATCCCGTGATTTATTCACGGGATCCAGTTAAAATATCAATAATTATTGATATTTTTGTTTTTTGGATACCGTGGAGGGGCCACGGTATGACACTGAATTAGTAAAAACCAAAATAACTAAATTAATGTTCAGTAAAGCAGTTCAATTTATAAAATCCGGCAAGGTAGTTGTTTTTCCAACCGAAACAGTTTATGGAATCGGAGCGGATGCTACTAATAATGAAGCTTGTTTAAAGATTTTTCAATTTAAAAATCGCCCTGCTATTAATCCGCTTATTGTGCATGTCTCCTCCATAGAGCAAGGAAAGGAAATAGGAAAGTTTAATGATTTAGCTACAAAAATAGCAGAAAAATTTTGGCCTGGACCATTATCTGTAGTTGTCACTTTAAAAGAGAATGCAAATATTGCTCCTAGTGTAACGGCAGGGCTTAATACAATAGCGATTCGGATACCGTCTTATCCGCTAGCATTAGAACTTATCAGACAATTAGGCGTACCTATTGCCGCACCAAGTGCCAACCCTTCAAACTATATTAGTCCGACTAACGCCGAGCATGTTACAAAACATTTTTCAGAAAACGCAGAAATTTTTATTTTAGCACCTGAAATTTATCAATCTGAATATGGGCTAGAGTCAACGATAATCGATACAACAACTGTTACTCCTACTATCCTTAGAGAAGGGTTTATAACTGCTGAAATTTTAGAAGAAGTACTTGGAGTAAAAGTTTTAAAAGCATCAGAGACAAGTAATATAAAAGCTCCGGGAATGCTTGCTAAACACTATTCGCCGAATACGCCTATTAGATTAAATGCTACAAATTTAGAGGATAAAGAAATCGGCTTAAATTTTGGCAATAGTAATCTTACGGGGAAATTTTCATTAAATTTAAGTGCCAAAGGTGACCTTATAGAAGCTGCTGCAAATCTTTATGCTTATTTAAGAATCCTTGATGATTATGCTGCAGTTCATGATACACAGCTAAATCATGATTGCTTCAGACAAGATGAATTTAAGAGCAAGCCTGCGGAACGTATAAAAGTACGTGAGCAAAGGCTTGACTCAAAAAATTCGCTTGTATCAAGCGATCGTGATGACGCTGTAAGTGGTATAGCAGTTGCTCCTATACCTCGAGTGAATATAGGGGCTGCAATTAATGATCGCCTGAAACGTGCTGCAAAATTATAAATCTCGGTATTCTATTCGCTTGAGTAGCTTTTTGATGATATTTGGTAATTACATAATTATCATGCGGCTTTAAATAATTATTTTTATTCATAATTTTAAAATTACCGTTCTGCTCTATTAACTCTATTGCTTCATAAAAATAATTTTCGATATCGGAAGCAAATACTAAATTACCGTTATCTTTTAGTTTATCCTGTAAAATCTTAAACCGTTCTTTATTGAAAATACGTTTCTTTTTTTGCTTATTTTTTATCCATGGATCGGGAAATAAAATATAAATTCCATCAAGAATATTACATGGTATCTCATTTAATATTAAATCCAAATTGTTAGGAAATAATAAAAAATTCGTTATATTCTGCTCGCCAGCAAGCTTTAAAACATTTGCAACGCCGTTTAAATATACCTCTACCCCAATAAAAAGTGCATCAGGATTCATTTTGGCTTGGTTAATGAAATGCTCGCCCATACCAAAACCTATTTCTAAAAAGATTTTACGTTTTTCACAAGTAAGCTTTTCTTTGGAAAATAAATATTTCGGTAGTTCGTTATCTAACAAATTTTGTTGCAGCCCTGATAAGCTTTTTCCGATACGTCTTGCGTATGACCGAGTTAAGTTAATAGGAGAAAATAATATTACCCTGCTATGACCTTGTAGATCCTTATAAACGCTTTCAATATTATATCCTTGATCTAAGAAAATTTGAGTTACCGCTTCTTCCTGTTTAAACCCTATCTCTAACGCCAATTTACCGTTTGGTTTTAAGAATCGTTTAGTATTTTCGGCAATTATGCAGTAAGCTTGCAAGCCGTCTTCTTCAGCAAATAAGGCAATAGACGGTTCATAATTGATTGTTTCAACTGCCATCTCCGGCTTTTCACGGTGAGCTATATATGGTGGGTTGCTAACTATGAAGTCAAACTTCTGATCCTTTATATTCTCAAACCAATTACTTTGAATAATCTGAATGCGATCCGTTACGTGATATTTTAGAGCATTATTTCTAGCAACTTCTATAGCATCAAGACTGATATCAGTAGCTACTACCCTAGCGTTTGGTAGTTCACATAATAGGCTGATAGCAATGCAACCGCTACCTGTACCGAGTTCGAGTATGCTAAAGAGTTTGTCATTGCAGGTTTCTCTTATGTCATCCCCGCGAAAGCGGGGATCCAGTCGCTTTTTTTCTGGATTCCCGCCTACGCGGGAATGACATTGAGACACAACATCAACCAAAACCTCCGTATCCGCACGGGGGATTAACACATGTTTATTAACTATAAATTCACGTGAGTAAAATTCTTTAACGCCTGTAATATACGCTATGGGTTCATGCTTTAATCTTCTCTCTAACAGTTTTTCAAAAGCTTCTATCTCAACTTCATTTAACTGCTCATCAAGATTAATAAGCAAATATTCGATAGGTTTATTTATAACATGCTGTAGTAAAATTCGTGCTTCTAATTGCGACGAACTGATACCTATTTTATTTAATTTATCTGTAGCATCACTAAGAATTTGCTTTATGGAAGGCTGCATTGTTTTATATTATCGTATCACCAATTACTTCTGAATAATATTCATATTCTATATGGCTATTTTTAAAGCTAAGATTTGCTAATGTTTCCAAATCACAAGTGATTAAAGGTTCATGTTCTTGTTCCTCATATCGTGTACATTTAGTATTTTGATATTTAGATTTTAATTCCTCTAAAGATCCTTGCTGTATTTTTGTATCTTGGTGTCCTATATATATTTTATCTAGAATTCCTTTTTTCTCATATTCTTTAATAATAATATGAGTCATATTTTTTGTCGGAACAGTAATCATATATTCTTTTTTGTTAGGATAAATAATCTCTGCACACTTAGCAATAAAACTATGAAGTTTAAGTGAAAGGCTTGAATGTTTTTTAGTATTAGTATAGTCATATATTGGAGCTTTTGCTATTCCTATATGCGAAATGGAACTTGCATTTTGAGAAGTTACCATAGTTATAACCATTTCTACTGACTGTGTATCAATACTACTTTTTTTCTCCCATAA
>NZ_JWSW01000031.1:0-16475 GCF_000828125.2 Rickettsia asembonensis
TTATCTCTCAACACTTCCTTTATATATAATGTTTCATAGTTGTGACGCATTACATAACAATAACTATTTCTACAACCTCCTGCACAGCCATATATAAAGTTAGGGGTTATGTAATCCGCTGATCTTCCATTAGGACGTACATGCAAGGTTTTCGTATTTTATACTATTTTCTTAACCATACGATTTTAAATTAAAGTTTATTTAAAATACTTACTTAGCTTTACAAGCTTCAGATTTATTTACTTATATTGATATTGTAGTTATAAATTATTAATTACAAATATATCATAAGTTATGGAAAAACCAAGCTATCTAAATTTTGATAATAAAAATTATAAATGGAAAAATGATATTGATTATCGTAAATGCCCAGAAAGCTATAGAGTAGGTAAAGGTGAACAAGGAGTATTAATTTGTCAACCATATAAAAATGAAATTTTGCCTTATTGGAAGTTTAAAACTCCTGAAATTGCTAAAGAAAGTAGTGAAAAAATATATGAAATATTTTTAAAATCCTTAGAGGATAATAATTTTGTTGGAGCTAATATGGCTCGTAAATATTTACAAATGGGTTTTACTAGAAGTAGACGTTATGCTAATTATAAAGGTGGGAAAAAATATGACAAAGAACATGATTATAAGAAATTAGAAAGAGGAGGGGGACCCCCAAAAAAAAAGTAAAAAGTGCCGATATATTTTTCAAAAAATGGCAAGAGGCAGAAGACAATAAGAAATATAAAAAGATGAAAATAGAATGGAAAAAACAATATGGGTAAATATTAGCTTTACCGGTTTAGTTTTTTTATATTATAGTAGATTAATAGAGGATAGATTATGACTAAAGATGAAATTGCAGAGCTGTTTAAAAAATGTCTTGCTCTTCATAACAGATATCAATATCAAGAAGGAAAAGACAATTTACGAAAATTCGTTGAAACTGATCCTGAAGAACTTTCAAATTTTATTGAAAATTATAATAAAACTGAAAAATATAACAATAGGGAAGCTGAAATTTTTCATAGTTTAAGTTCTATTTTAATGGAAAAACAACAAGATAATGCAATTAAATCATTAAAGAAAGCTATTGAACTAGATCCAAGTAAAGCATACTACCACGAAGAGTTTTTTAATAAGTTACATAAAATAAATCCGGAGGAAGCACTCGCTTCTATTAAAAGAGCTATAGGATTAAATCCAAATAAAAAATCATTATATGAAGATTTTATTATTTTGTTGAAAAAGGCAAATTATGATGAAGAAGCAGCAAAAATTACTGAAGCAATTCAAGATTTTCCTAAAAACATACCTAATTTGGTATTAGATACTGAGGAAATAATAGAAGTTTGTCAACTGGGGGATGTACTTAAATGCGAATAGTTGGTATTCCTAATTAAATATATATGTCGTCATTGTAAGAAAGCGTTGTTGTATGGCTCAGAAAAAGCGTACAATGTCATTCTTAGCAACGGCAGGAATCTAGTTTTTTCTCTGGCATTCCGTGATTTATTCACGGGATCCAGGAAAAAATAAAAACCTGGACCCCGTGGTCAAGCCACGGGGTGACATTAAGGATTACTGGATTCCCGCCTAAGTGGGAATGACATTGAGCCACGCAACAAAGCCGAATAAATCACGGGATGACACAGAGAGAAATAATAAGTCATACAACACCCGTGACGGTCACCTCAAAACAGTTTCTTTAATCCTTTTTGTAGCAGTTTATTCACAGGATCTGCTTGTTGACTTTCTTGCGGAGGATTACTTGGTTCTTCTGTATTTGTATCCTTTTTCTTTCTAAGGCCTAAAGCATCTTTAATGATATTTTTAGGTTTTTTCTCTCCGCTTTTTAAGTCCTTAATAACGCTATTAAATACGTTTTTAACTAAATATGTCTGAAAAGCTTGAATATCTAATTTATGCTGTGGGTTATTTATGAATCCGTATAATTTAACGGCTATAGGCGGTGAATCAGCAATAGTAACGCTTGCACTAATATCCATCATATATTGCGGTAAGTTAATTTGACCGCTTGCATTTGCTTTGGCAGGTAAAGCATTTAAACTACATTCATTTAAATTAAGCTTGCCACTAGCTATATTCCCGCTTGCAATTAAATTTTTGAAAGATGTTGATCCGCCGCTAAAAGAGCTGTTAATAAGCCGCAATACCCCTTCGGTATTTTTAGCATTATTTACCGAATCTGCGATTCGGTTTAGGTCAAACCCGCTTATTTTTCCGTTATCGCTATTTACGTTAAATTGTCCGCTTAGATTATTAACATACGCATAAACGCTATTACCGCGAGAAGTAAGATCCGTTTTAAAACTTAGTCGTCCATCAGTTATTTTTATTTTACCCGATTGCGGAGTTAAACTTTTGAGATAGGCATTTTTAAAATCAATTTTAATTGCAGCTTTTTGATCTTTTCCTGAACTCACATAACCTGTGCTACTTAGTTCGCCACCGTAAATGCTTGCATTAACTGAAGTAATATTCAGCGTGCCACCGGTGATATTTAATTTTGCTTTTAAATTATTTATGATTAATGAGTCGTTAGTTAGTTTATCAATATTTGCGGATAATTGTCCTTCAATTTCATTTAAAAATCCTAAGTTAATAGGATTGTTTGACCAAGGAGAATTATTTTTAGCTGTAGGTATGTTTTGAGTAGCAGGACTACTAGTTTTACTTGGAACAGTGGTATGGCTATTACTTGCAAGAATTTTATCCAAATTAACTAAAGGACTGTATAAGTTAAGATTAAAATTTGGCTTCTGAGCTGCTAAATTAATATCGCCTTTAATAGATATGTTAGTATTAAAAGCAGATATTTTATTATTAATATGGAAAGTATCTTTAATTTTTTGTACTTCCCCGTTTAACTGCAATACCCCAATCTTACTTAAATTACTTACTCCCATAAGAGACATAAACGACTCAAAATTATTAATTTTTAGATTGTGAGAAATAGTTATATCTTGTGCTAAGTTTTTAAGCTCAATATCTCCTGTTAGATTACTATTTGCAGCAATTAAATTAATATTTTGTAATTTTATTGTTTGAGAATTACAAATTACATTAGAAGTAACATTCAGTTTCTGGTTAATAATAGGAGGTAATTTATCGGTCTTTAGCTTTAGAGCATCAAGTATAGGTTTTAAACTATCAGCTTGTAGCATAATATTTGTCTTATCTAAATTAGAGCTAATCTCGGTTTTAATGTTACCGGGATTGATAATAATATTTGATTTTAGGTTATTACGTTCTATATCATAATTCGCATTTGTTAGTAATTCTATATTTGGATAATTAAGTCTAGCATCTTTTATAGTTATATTTTTATTATCGGCCTTAATTGCCGTAGTTAGATCATAGTCATTTTGTAAATCAGCCGGCACGCCTAAAGCTTTAGTATTGCCTTTAATATTTGTGTTACCTATAAAAGAATTATTTTTGCTATCAAATTTTCCTTCGATTTTAATTTTTTCCCCGGCAAGATTAATATTAGCACTTAACGGAATTATTTTTCCGATTTCTTCAATATTTCCCTCTATATTAATCTGTTGTTCCAAAGCATTTAAAGCTAAAGTAAATTCTATAGGACCTTTAAGGCTTTTAATTTTAGTATCTAAATTAATATCGTTAAATATTTTCTCGCTATTTTTTTCTCTATATATTACTTTGCCGTTTATTATTTTAAGATGACTAATCAAAATAGGAAGTTCTAATTCACTATTATTAGTAGATTCTGTAGAACTAACATTATTTTCTTTATGCTTATTATTAGATGTAACGAACTGCCAATTTTTTTGTCCGTTATTCAAAACTTCTAGATTTATAATAGGTTTTTGTAGTTCTATAGAAGCTACTTCAATTGCTCCTCTAAAAAGAGGAAAAAGCTTTAATGACGCTTTAGCACTTTCAACAGAAACTAAATTAGGTTCTTTTGTACCCTCTATTGATGATAATTTAATTTCAGGTAATGATATTGCCGGATTTGGTAATAAAGATAATTTTATATCGCCGTTAATAGTTAAATCTCTATTTGTAGCCTCTTTAACTTTATCTATTATTACTCCTTTATAATTATTTAAAGGAATAAAGAAAGGAATAATAATTAATAATAATATTATACTTATAAATATAATAAGTGAGTATTTTAAAGTTTTAGGCATAGAGTTTAACCTTCTATTTATATACATATATTGATTATAGTATTTAAGGCTTAATTGTCAAATTCATATAATTTACTCAATTAAGTATTACTCGATGTCATCCCGCGAGCTTGTAGCGGGATCCAGTTAAAAATACTAAAATTGTTAGTATTTTAAGTTGTTTTTTAGATCCCGTGGTCAAGCCACGGAATGACATCGAGTAGGTTTTTCGATCCATGCAACAATGCCCCGCTTCTAGCTAGGAATGACATCAGTGCTCAAATTTCTCTTTGATAATTTAAAACGACATAATCTTTAGTTATGAGAGGGAAAAACCCTTTATTGAAAGGTAATAATTCGGTTGTTTGATCTAAAAATTCTATTTCAATTATGTCACCGGCACCAAAGTTAAGAATATTTTTAATTTTGCCTATTTCTTTATGATCTTGGTTTAATACCGGTAAATGATTTAAATCAGCTATATAAAATTCATCTTCTTCTAGTTTCGGTAAACTTGCTCTCAAGCAAAATAGTTTATAACCTTTTAAATTTTCAGCCTCATTTCGTGTAGCTATATCATTAAATGTACAAATTAATTCTCCTTTAGTATTTTGGCTAATTAGCTTAATATGTATATCTTCTCCGGACTCATTTACTAAATTTCTTTCAAGTATTTTTGTAGCAGGTTCGGTAAAAGATTTTAAAATTACATGACCTTTAATTCCGTGACATGATTTTATTACACCGACTAAAATTAAATTTTCTAAAGAATTCATTAATTTACCTTTAAATTTTGATAGTTATATATAATAATATATTTAAAAACTTTTTTACAGACATGATAAAAAAAATAGCTGCCGGCATTATAATTTGTTTCTCATTATTGTTATTTATAATCTTTGGTGCATTATCTTTTGTTAACTATAATTCGGTTACCAATAATCTTACCAGTTATTTAGGAATTGCGAAAGAAAATATCGGCAAAATAAAGATGAATAAATTTCCTTTGCCATATTTAATTATTGAGACGATAAAGGAAGAAGGAGAGTTAGATTTAGAGCAGATTAAAATTCATTTTTCGTTGTGGTCGCTTATAAAATTTAATCCTAAAATTAATAAAATAGACATATTAGATGCTAAATTTTATTCTAATTCTAATGTATTAAATATTTATAATCATGAAGAGTTAATAAAGAATTTCTTTAAATATAAATTACAAAATATAAATCTAAATGTTACTAATCTAAGTATTATTAATAAACAAGACTATTCTATTTTAAATTTTAATAATTGTATATTAAAAAAAGAAAATGCTTTATCGTCTAATTACATATTTAAAACTACAAGTAACTATATAGGTAAAATTTCAGGTTCAATTAATAAACGTGACGATATAGTAGATTTTAGTCTTGATATTGATAACCATAATTATGGTTTTAAGCTATCGCAAATTTACAAAGATTTTAAGCTTACTAGCGGTAGCGGTGAATATCAGATTAAAAATTTAGCATCGGTAATGTATAATATATTACCGGATTTAAACCATCTTTTTAATAAATTTAATCAAAATGAGGCAGTAAACGTTAAATTTAATATTTCAAATAATGAAGATGAAATAGAGCTAAAAGACATAGTAATAGCATCCTCTTTTATTACAGGTAATGGATTTGTTAACATTGCTAAAAATGATAATATTACTACTAATGTGAAATTAGATTTTCCTAAAATAGATCTAAGTTCGTTAATTTCTCCAAATGCAGAGGTAACATTTAATACTTCTTCTTCAAATATTAGATTTATTTTTGCTGACAAATTGCTTAAAGCAGACGTAGCAATTAACGAAATAATTTTAAGTAGTAATGAAGCACTAGAAAAAATAGTCTTTTCTTCTAACTTATCAAAGGGTACTTTAAAGATAAATGAACTTTCAGGTAATATTAAGTCAGGCGGAGAATTTAAGCTTACAGGTAATGTAACACAGAATGCCGTTAGAAGTATGTTTGATGGACAGCTATATTTAAAGCACAATGATATAAATTCGTTACTGAATATTTTAGGATTTAACGATGTTACTATTAAAGAAGCTATTCCTTTTAGCTTGTCGTCGGATTTAAAACTCACTTTAATAGATTTATTTTTTAAAAATTTATTACTTAAAACGGACAATTTAAATTTATCGGGAAATTTTTCTAGTAAATTTATTGCTCAAACACCTCGTTTAGATGCTATGCTTAATATATCTTCACTTGACTTAAGCGGTAGGACGTATCCGATAATTTCGCCTCTTATCGAATTTACAAAAAATTTAACTAAAGATATGAAAACTTTAGATTATCCAAGTAAATTTATTCCTATTAGAACAATAGGATATTTAGCTAATTTAGATATTTTGATAGATAGCGTTAAGTATAATGATCATGTATTTGACAAAATGAATTTGCTTGCTAAAATCGTACCGGCTAATATAAAAATTAGTAATTTAGATTTTAAAACCGTGGGCAGCTATTTATCGACTAGCTGGAACTTGGATGCTTCAAGTGTATTACCGTCTTTGACCATAGAAATTAAGGACGGTAATCTTACTACTGATTTATTATCACCGGCAGGAATGCTTAATTTAAGAAATAAATTAATAAATGATTATAGTTTAGATAAAGCTACATTGCAATTTTACGGGACATTATCAACATTATCACAAAATAATTTAATATTGAAAAATGTTAAATTTTATGTAGCAAATAATAATAATCTATTACAATTTAATAATATTGAAGCAGAATTATTAGGCGGTAAGCTTCAAGGTAGCGGCAATATTTTATTAGAACCTTATTCTCTAAATTTTGTATATGCTTTAAATACAATAGATTTAAACAAAGTTTTGGCTCTTATGCCTAAAATATTTACTGCAAGTAGCGGAAAAGTAAGTATAAGCGGTAGTTTAGGGACTAACGGTAACACTCTTCAAAGCCAGCTATATAACCTTACTACAAAATCACAATTTGCTATAAACAATATAGATGTTAATAATTTTGCAATTGATTCTTTTATAGAAAAAATTAATACAGCGGATTATAAAGTACAAAATTTAGATAAAGATATAAATAGTGCTATAACCACAGGACAAGAAAATATTAGAGGCATAAGCGGTGATATTGAACTACAAAAAGGTATTGCCCTTTTAAAGAAAGTAAAATTTGCAACACAATATAGTAGCGGTGCGGCTTCTTTTGCAGTTAATATATATAATTTTGATATGGATGCTTCTAGTATTTTTTCATTTTATGTGCCGGCAAGGCTTGTTAAGTTAAATACCTCAAATACGAGTTCTGATAAAGATAGTTTGGCACAGCTTAATATAAAAATGCAAGGGAGTATTTTTGCTCCTAAGAAAACTTTTGATAGTAGTGAGCTAAAAAAATTACTTATACTACAAATAACTGAAGACAAAACTACTACAGATAACCATTAAAAAATAAAAATAAATGACTAATACTAAAACTTTAGAAGAAAATATTAGCTTTGAAGAAGCTTTAAAAGAGCTTGAGGAAATTGTTAAAAAAATAGATAACGGACAAGAGAGTCTAGAAACGGCAGTTAATAGCTTTGAAAGAGGTATTTTACTTAAGAATCATTGTGAGAAAAAACTAAAAGAAGCTCAATTAAAAATTGAGAAAATTACTAAACTTGCTGATTCTACGGTGGTCTTAGAAGAGACGGAAGTGTAGTTTGCAAGGCATTGTTGCGTGGATCAATTTCACCTCTGTCATACCGTGGCTTGACCACGGTATCCAGTAAAACAACTAAAAATACTAATATTATTAGTATTTTTAACTGGATCCCGTGAATAAATCACGGAATGACAACACAAAAACCGAGCCATGCAACAAGGCTGGCTTAACCACGGTATGACACCGAATGCATTTTTCGATCCCATACCCCGTGGGAATGATATAACGTAAAAACTACAATGCTTATGCTTAATCATATAATTGACTTCATCTATACCGTTCCTAATATTGTTTTATTCATCATAATAAATATTGTTTTGATGAGTTTTTGTGCGGGATGTTTATATTTAACAAAATATATTATTCCTAATAATTTTCAAAAAGAAGAGCTTGGGAAGTCTTGGCGGGTTTTTATCAGGTGTAGTCGGTAGTATGTATGCTGTATCAACCGGTTTTATATTAATTTATTTACTCGGTAATTTTAATAAAGCACAAGAAGGGGTGGCAGCAGAATCTATAGTATTGATGAGGCTTGCAGATAGTGTAGGTTGGCTTCCTCATGAAATGAGACCTACAATTTATCTAGATATTAAAAATTATACCAAAGATGCAATGCAGCGGGAATGACAATTAATGAAAGACGGCAAGAAAATCGGTCATGAAGCTCTTATTTTCCTCCAAGATATTAATAAGCGACTACAAGCTTATAAAGCAAGTGAGCAAATGCAGCTATTTACTAAGCAGGAAATCATTGAGGAGATAAAAGAGCTTTATACCGTAAGGTATAACAGGATTAAAATGTCCTATTTTTCCTTAAATATTCAATATTGGATAGTTGTATGTATAATGACCACTATTAATTTAATTTTTGTCTGTATGCTTTGCACCAAGCTTTATTTACATAAGATTTCGGTTGGTTTAGTTTGTATCACTTCATCATCAATGCTCTTTTTATTATTTATCCTTGATAAACCTTTCCGTGGTCCTTTTGCCGTTAATCAATATGACCTTATTAAGGCTGTACATTATATTGAGAGATTAAATTAAGACTTCCTGCATAAATCACTTCTAAAGGTAATTTGTACGTCAATCCGGTACTCGAATCCTCACATATGTCTATATACGCTGCGGTTCGAGATGAAGTGTCTCCTTCAAATTCCTCTTTATAAGATGACTTATGCAGGAAGTCTAATGATATCAGTAACAACATAACGCCATAATTTATCCGTGCCTTTGGTAATACCGATGCGGGTAGTAGTAGAGTAGGGTAGCTTTAAGCCGATATCGCCGACAAAAAATTCGTTATTATTGATAAGATCGCATTTATTATGAGAAATATTAATTCCAAGGTATTTGCATAATTTACCCGGACCATTTAGATATAGATTTTCAGGTGAAATAACATGTACGCCTCGAATTAAGGTCGCAGCCGGAAAGCCTTCAGTTTCAGTTACGAAATTTAAACAATAATACATTCCGTAAATTAAATAGACATAGCTAAATCCGGCAGGACCAAACATTATATCTGTTCTTTTGGTACGCCCTCTTGCTGCATGGCAAGCAGGATCGTCCATCCCTATATAGCTTTCAGTTTCAGTAATGATAGCTGTTTTACCTTGGAAATATAGGACTTTACCGATTAACTCAGTGCTTACTACATTAGTATCTCTTGCAAAAAAATCACGAGGTAAAGGGATTAGATTCATTTCACTATAGTATTTATATTTATGATCATAGTAAAGTATATCGATGTCATTCCTGCGAGAGCAGGAATCCAGAAAAAAACGAAATTATTTGAGCTTTTAATTCTAAAGTTTAGTGTGTTTATACCTTTTAGTAGCTGGCTTCCCGATTTCGCGGGAATGACATAGAACTTCTGTATCATGCAATAAAACTCCATTATAAAACGGTTGGCATTTGATGATTCTTTTAAAGGTAAGCCACAAGCCTTTTATGCTGCCGTGTATTGTTATAGCTTCTTTGGCATATTCAGAACAAGGGTGATGAAAGCGGCAATTATTGCCAAGTAGTGGGGAAATAAAATATTGATAGAACCTAATTATTAATAAAAGTATTTTACTCATTTTGTAGCTTATCCATAATAGTTTCCATTTTTTCTTCAGTTAGATCTTCATAATAATCATCATTGATTTGTACGACCGGAGCGTTAATGCATGCTCCTAAACATTCTATCTCGCTTAAAGTAAATTTTTGATCTTCAGTGATTTCTTTAAGTTTTATACCTAATTTCTTTTCACAAATTTTCATGATATCATCACTACCACGCAGCCAGCAAGGGGTAGTAGTACATACTTGGATATGATATTTACCGACAGGTTTTAAGTTAAACATAGTATAAAATGTTGCAACCTCATAAGCTCGCATATAAGGCATTTCTAGCATATTTGCGACATATTCGATAGCAGGCACGGGTAGCCAACCGCCGTTTTGACGCTGTGCTAAATCAAGCAGCGGAAGTATTGCACTTCTTTTACCATCCGGCGGATATTTTTTTATAATATCTTCTGCTAGGTTTAAGTTTTTCTTATCAAATGTAAAATTTGTAATTTTTGTATTCATATACTCCTAATATTATGAATAGTGTAGTAGACGAAGTTTAATTTGGAAAAGAGCAAGGCGTTTCATATTTTTTGATCCTCACGTAGTTTATCTACGCTGCGGTCAAAAAATATGAAACAACGACGCCAATTTTTTAAATTAAACGAGTCTACCTATCTATCTCACCGAATACTATATCAAGCGTGGCTATAATAGTAATAACATCTGCCATTAAATGACCTTTAGACATAAAATCTAGTCCTTGCAAATGAGCAAAGCCTGGTGCTTTAATTCGGCATCTATAAGGTCTATTACCTCCTTGCGAGTATAAATATACACCAAACTCGCCTTTAGGAGCTTCTACTGCTTTATAAGTCTCGCCGGCTGGGACGTCATATCCTTCCGTATAGAGCTTAAAATGATGAATCATCGCTTCCATAGATTCTTTCATTTTGGCTCTTGTCGGCGGTGTTAATTTAGGATCATCGGTTTTAACTGCACCTTTCGGTATTTTCTCTATACATTGCTTGATTATCTTAATAGATTCATACATTTCAAGCATACGAACGAAATATCTGTCGTAACAATCACCGTTTTTGCCGATTGGTACTTCAAAGTCCATTTCATCGTAAACGTCATAAGGGTTTGACTTGCGTAAATCCCAAGCTATGCCTGAACCTCTAAGCATCGGTCCTGAAAACCCCCAATCCATAGCCTCTTTTTGAGACACAACGCCGATATCTACTAGCCGCTGTTTCCATAATCTATTTTCATTTAATAGACTTTCAATATCATGAAGTTTAGGAGGAAATTGCTCTATAAACTTATCTATATCTTCAAGTAAACCGTCAGGTAAATCTTCTGCAACGCCTCCAGGTCTGAAGTAGTTTGAATGCATACGAGAGCCGGAAACACGCTCGTAAAATTCCATGATTTTTTCTCGCTCTTCAAAAAGCCATAATAAAGGAGTAGTAGCACCGATATCTAAAGCTTGGCTGCCAATATTCAAAGTATGGTTTAAAATTCTTGTTAATTCTGAGAATAATACTCTGATAAACTTAGCTCTTCTAGGGATTTCGCATTCTAATAATGACTCGACTGCCAAAGCAAACGCATGTTCTTGGCACATTGGCGAAACATAATCAAGGCGATCAAAATATGGTATAGCCTGCAAATATGTTTTATGCTCAATAAGCTTTTCCGTACCACGATGCAGTAACCCAATATGAGGATCGGCGTTATTCACTACTTCCCCGTCCATCTCAAGAATTAACCTTAAAACTCCATGAGTTGCCGGATGCTGCGGACCAAGATTTAGAGTTATAGTTTTAGTGTTATTAGTCATAGTATCCGTCATTGAGAGAAGCAGTAGGCGTTGTTACATCGATACCCAAACCGTCATTGCGAGGAGCGACGCGACGCGGCAATCCAGTTAAATAATTAAAAAAATTCTGTAAATCAGAATTTTTTACTGGATTGCTTCGTCGAATTACTGTGTAATTCTTCTCGTAATGACGGAAAACCAAGCTATATAATAACGCTAGAGTAGTAGGCTTTGCTACAATCCAGTTAAATAATTTCATCATACAAATCTTTTCAATTTACATTCATTTGCTCAATTAAATTAAGCTTTTTTGTTCTTGAGCCTGATTTAATTTGTTTTTCTCTAGTTATTGCAGAATCCATAGTTTCATGAATTTCATAAAATACTAGCATTTTACAATCGTATTTTTTACTAAACCCATTAGTTGTATTATTTTTGTGTTCATATATACGTTTAATAAGATTAGAAGTTACTCCTACGTAAATAGTACCGTTTCGTTTATTAGAAATAATATATACAGCCGGTTGTTTCATAATTTTTACTGGATTGCCACGCAGCCTATGGCTGCTCGCAATGACGACTCCGGTGCCCACAAGCTCTCCTCGCAATGACGTTGTTACTTCCTTGCCTTCTTGTCCCCCGGTAATACGTAAGTAGGGCTATGCCAGTGAGAGCTGAAATCAAACTCACGATATTCTATATCTAAATCGACCGGCTCATAAGCCACTTTCTTTAGCTGCTCATCATATTTAACCTGGGTATAACCAGTTAACGGGAAATCTTTACGCAAGGGATGCCCCTCAAATTCATAATCGGTAAGTATCCGTCTTTTATCGTCATTACCGTCAAAATTTACCCCGTACATATCGTAAACTTCACGTTCATACCAACAAGCAGCACTAAATATATTCATCGCCGAAGGTATATTCTCTTTTTCGAATATATATACTTTTATTATAAGACGCTTATTTAATTTTAGGCTTAGTAAGTTGTAAATTACTTCAAATCTTTTATCTCTTTCAGGAAAATCAGTTCCAAATAAATCAGTAAGTACAGTAAAGCGTAATTCTTCCGATTCTTTTAAAGCTTTTAAAAACGGTAATAAAAAATTCGGCTCGATTTTATAAGCTAAGTAATCCTTAACTATAATAGGTGTTATTAAAATGCTAGATTTAGCTGCAAGTTTTTCAATGAGTTCGTCTAGCGTCATACTTAAAACCTGTAGTGCGTTTAATTTTTTTCTGTAACTGCATAAGCCCGTAAATTAATGCTTCGGCGGTAGGAGGGCAGCCAGGGACATATACGTCAACCGGTACGATTTTATCACAGCCGCGCACTACCGAATAAGAGAAATGATAATAGCCGCCGCCATTAGCACAGCTGCCCATTGAAAGCACCCATTTAGGTTCAGGCATCTGATCATATACTTTACGTAGAGCCGGTGCCATTTTGTTAGTAAGCGTTCCTGCAACTATCATAAGATCGGACTGTCTTGGACTTGGTCTAAATAACATACCGAAGCGATCCATATCATATCTACTTGCTGCTGCCTGCATCATCTCAACAGCACAACAAGCAAGCCCAAAAGTCATAGGCCATAAGGAATTAGCTCTCGCCCAGCCTATAACGTCGTCAACTTTAGTGAGTAAGAATCCTCTATTAGAAAGCTCATTATTTAATAATTCGTCTTCTTGATAAAAACTGTGTTTCATATAATTACCAATCTAAAGCTCCTTTCTTCCATTCATATATGAACCCGATAGTAAGTACGAATAAGAAAAATATCATTGAGAAAAAGCCTATTTTACCTATCATATTAAGGCTAATAGCCCAAGGCACTAAAAATGCGATTTCAAGGTCAAAGATAATAAATAAAATAGCAACTAAGTAAAAACGTATGTCAAATTTTGACCTTGCATCACTAAAAGGTTCAAAACCACACTCATAAGGCTCTAGCTTATCTTTATTATATTTCTTTGTCGATAATAGGTTAGGTAGAATCATTATTAAGCCGGAAACCAATACCGCAATACTGAAAAATATAGCAATCGGTAGATATTCTTGTAAAAGCTCTGAGTTTTGTAGCATATGTTTTTATTGTATGAGTATAAGTGCGGTTTATGTCATTCCCGCGAAAGCGGGAATCCAAGTTTTTCAGTGTTATCCCGTGGCTTGACCGCGGTATCTAAAATTACATTTTTATTTGGACCCACGATTTAATCGCGGGATGACAACAAAGGTTACTGGATTCCCGCTGTTGCTGGAATGACATCAAACACTTACTTCTATATCTATACCAAATAGCATCAATTATCAACGATAATATCAGGTTTAACTAGTAACTTCATTAAAACTAGTACCCAAATACCGCTTGATATCCACCATATTTGCCAAATATTATATGAAATCATGCCGATAATATAGTAACTTATGAAGCATGAATAAGAAGCTGCTCTAAAATTAGAACTCTTTATATTATCGATTTGTTTGAGATATTTATAAACTAAGCATAAAAATAATATTAAACCTATTATACCGAGTTCAAGAGTAATTTGTAATATGTTATTATGAGGATGTAGCGGCAAAAGATGCCATTTTTCTCCGTTGTAATTGATCATTTCACTATTATTGACTTTGATATATTTAGAAGAAGCAAAGCCATAGCCTAAAATCGGTTTTAGGGTGATTTTATTTGCAACAAAATGCCAAATAAATAAACGATGAGCAGCGGAAGGTTGTGTAGCTAAATATTTTTCAGATAAATCTCGTGGTTCTATTTGTTTAGCTATAACAGGAAATAGTAACGAGCCGGTAATTAAACTTATTGCAATTAATTTGAAAAATATCGGCTTTATAACTCTTGCTAAAATAAATATTACTCCGCCTATACTAAAGCCTAAAAAACTTGCTAAACTATCGGAAATACTTAATAAATAAAGCACTAATATATATAGCATTAAGGCATGCCTTCTTCTGCCGTTAGAGAGCAAAATTATAATCGCTACCCAAGTAGTAATTGAAAGTAAAGCACAGCCCCGATCTAGCATATATAAACCAAAACTAGCTTTGAATGTTCTTGTTAAAAAACCGTGAGAAGAATATTCGATGAAGAATAATAATATTGCCGTGAGAATTCCGAGTATTAAAGTTTTTTTGAGCTGTATGCGATTCCCGAAAGGAGCAGAATTACTAACTGCAAAGCCGAGAAATAAAAGTATGAAAACTTGAGCAAAAGTAGCTAAGCTATTAATAGGATGAATTCCGAATAAACAAGATATAAAGCACCAAGCAGTGAATAGTAATGTCATACCGTGGCTTGTCCACGGTATCCAGTTTAAAATATTAAAATTATTAGTGTATTTAATTGTATTTCTGGATACTGTGGACAAGCCACAGTATGACACACCTAGTAAAAATACTGTTACAGTAGCTGCAACCGATAAGCCCGCTACCATTCCAAGGCTTGGAATTAGGAATATTAAAGTTGAAGTTAAATAATTTATCATTTCAATTAAAAACAATCTTTAGCAAAAATTTCGTAGATTGGGTGTTCAAATGTTGAAAGTGAAATGCTTGAAGAAATCATCCATCCTTGAAAAAGTAAATTAGGATCTTCGTCTATTTTATATTCTGTTACGGTCATCAACAAATAATTATCTTCATTATACGGATCAAGGTTTTTTATACATTTATGCAATTTGATTTTTATATTACCGAAATATTTTTCCTCTCCAACTTTAAAATTAATTTCTTCAGAAGTGGCAGTAATTTTATTTAGAGCAATAATTTTACCGTTTGTATAGCTCTTAAACTCGGAACTATCATTAATATTATCGTTTGAGTTTAAAACAGGATGATTTTCATCAAGAGGGATAAATACATCGTTTTCAATATCTTCGGTTGTAGTAACCGACTCTAAATTTTCTGCAAATATAGAAGAGTAAGCACATATGATCGTGATAAAAACAATTCGTAGTAACTTCATAGATAAACATATTATTTTTCAAAATTATATACTATAGGGGATTAATGGCAATGATAATTTGTGATATATGTCATACCGTGGCCCCTCCACGGTATCCAGTTTTTTTTAATTATTTTTTGGACCACGTGGTCAAGCCACGGGGTGACAGTAAGTCACAGTAT
This sequence comes from Rickettsia asembonensis, assembly GCF_000828125.2. Lineage (NCBI taxonomy): Bacteria > Pseudomonadati > Pseudomonadota > Alphaproteobacteria > Rickettsiales > Rickettsiaceae > Rickettsia > Rickettsia asembonensis. The sequence goes on from NZ_JWSW01000031.1 coordinate 15,912, forward strand.
GATATAATAACATGCTCCACTCTAAAGAACTCTTAAATTCTATTTTACGGCAGGATTTTCATAGCTTTATCATTAAGGTATTTAATACTACTTAATCCGGGAGTAGAGTATTACCCAAGTAAACATATAAGAATAATTACCGATTATTTAAATGCCGTGCAAAGCGGTGATATTAATCGTTTAATAATCAATATACCGCCAAGGAGTTTAAAATCTATTTGTGTTAGTGTTGCTTGGCCTGCCTATTTACTTGGGATAAGTCCTACCAAAAGAATTATGGCTGCCAGCTACTCTCAAATACTTAGCATTAAACACTCACTAGATTGTCGGTTTATTTTAAATTCCGATTGGTATAAGGAACTTTTCTTGAATACTATTCTTAGTAAAACCCATAATCAAAAAAGTAAGTTTTTAACGACTGCTAACGGCTTTAGATTTGCAACATCGGTTGGAGGATCGGCAACAGTTGAGGGCGGTGATATCTTAATTATCGATGATCCTCATAACCCTACGCAAATTCATTCTTATAAAATACGTAAGAAAGTTATAGATTGGGAGTGTTGA
>NZ_JWSW01000032.1:0-16373 GCF_000828125.2 Rickettsia asembonensis
TATGTCAGATATATTGGTATTGTCAAAAATCAATTCTCTGAATTTATGAAGGCTATATGTTTTAATTTGAAACGATTAGGGTTTTGAAAACAATCACTTCCACCTCGATACATTGCTTTTTTACCGAGTTTTTTGGATAATTTATCAAAATCGATTAGAATTTCCCAATTTGGTTTATCTTTCGAGTAATTCTCAATCAATGTCCTACGCCATAACCCTTGGGGATTCTTATCATCCATCCAAAAATTATACACGTAACCTTTACGTATAATACCATATGGAGTTTTTCTTTGGTCATAGAAAATAGATTCTATTTCTTTCTTAACTACCTTATAAGTAGGCATAGATTGGAAAGCCTTTTCTGTTTTATCAGTACGCTCTTTTGCTCATTTTAGAGCTTCAGCTTCCTCTAGAAATTTAGTATCTTTTGAGTTATATATTTGTTCATTATTATTTCCCATAGCCTGAATGCAAAAGGTTAATAAAATAATTGTAAAATAGCAGGTAAGTTTTTTCATTATTTTAATAATATCTCTTAAATTAAAAATATTGATTATTGAAATTTCGGCTAATCAATTTTATTCTATGTACATAATATATTTATCCTTATAATCTTCTGGTACAAGAATTTTATATTTGAGTGATATATATTGGATTAATAAACAAAAATTGTAAAGCTTAATTTGTCTCAATTTATAATTGTAAAAGTATTATTAATGATGTATTTATAGTGCAGTATATCATTAACATTTATGTCTAAAAATCTTAAGCACGATGAGATTATACGTAGTGCATTTGAAAATCCAATAGTTGCCAAAGAGTTTTTTCAAATGCACTTACGCTTCATATACAAAGTTTGGTTTCTTTTAAAAATCTTAAAATGGAAAAAGATAGTTTTGTAGATAAAACACTTAAGAAATCCATATTAGATATTTTATTTTCCGTTAAATTTAATAGTGAAGACGGTTACTTATTTTTATTATTAGAACATCAAAGCAAACCTGATTATTACATGGCTTTTCGCTTGTTTAAGTATATGTTAAAGATTGCCGAATATCATATGAAAACAACAAAAAGCAAGAAATTTCCTTTCATATATCCGTTAGTGTTTTATAACGGCATACAAAAATATAATGCTCCTTTAAATTTATGGGAATTATTTGAAAATAGTGAATTGGTAAAGGCTACTTGGACTAATGATTATCAACTTATAAACGTGCATGATATATCTGATAAAGAATTGAAAAAAAATGCTTGGTCCGGAATTTTACAATTTTTCATGAAGCATATTCATGAACGTGATTTATTGAAAAGATGGGAAGAGATAGCTGATCTCTTACCTAAATTTGCTAAAGTTAATATTGGCATTGATTATATAGAGCTAATTTTATTCTATACTTTGACCAAGATTAAGCAAAGTGATATAATGGAAGTAGAAAACATACTTAAATCAAAATTAAATTCTAAAAAAAGAGAAAAAATTATGGGAAGTATAGTAAAACATTGGTTGCAAGAAGGTAGAAGAAAAGAAAAAATTATTATAGCAAAAAATTTAATCAAAGCCGGTTTAAAAACTGACTTAATAATTGCTTCAACCGGATTAAAAAAAGAAGAAATTGAGAAGTTACAACAAACTGCCTGAATTCTTAAAAAATATGAAAGTGATGGCAGATAATTTAAGTATTTATATTCACTGGCCGTTTTGTTTGTCAAAATGTCCATATTGTGATTTTAATTCTCATGTGGCAAGCACTATAGATCATAATCAGTGGCTTAAATCCTATGAAACGGAAATAGAGTATTTTAAGGATATTATTCAAAATAAATACATTAAATCTATTTTTTTCGGCGGCGGTACTCCCTCTTTAATGAATCCTGTAGTCGTTGCAGGAATAATAAATAAAATCAGTAATCTAGCAATTATTGATAATCAAACCGAGATAACTCTAGAAACTAATCCCACATCCTTTGAAACTGAGAAGGTTAAAGCATTCAAATCCGCCGGAATTAATCGTGTTTCAATTGGAGTACAATCCTTAAAAGAAGACGATTTAAAAAAATTAGGTAGAACTCATGATGCTTTGCAAGCCATCAAAACAATTGAGGCAGCAAATTCGATTTTTCCAAGAGTATCATTTGATTTAATATATGCACGTAGCGGTCAGAAATTAAAAGACTGGCAAGAAGAATTAAAGCAAGCTATGCAACTCGTAAATGGCCATATCTCTCTTTATCAATTGACTATAGAAAAAGGTACACCTTTTTATAAATTATTTAAGGAGGGTAATCTGATTTTGCCGCATTCAGATGCGGCAGCTGAAATGTACGAATGGACAAATCATTATCTAGAATCTAAAAAATATTTTAGATATGAGATATCTAATTATGCTCTAGCAAATCAGGAATGTTTGCATAATTTGACTTATTGGAATTATAATAATTATTTAGGTATAGGTCCTGGAGCTCATAGTAGAATAATTGATACTTCAAGTTCGATATCGGCAATTATGATGTGGCATAAACCTGAAAAATGGTTAGACTCGGTTAACACAAAAAATGTCGGTATTCAAACTAATACTAAGTTAACGCATCAAGAAATCATTGAAGAAACGTTAATGATGGGGTTACGTCTTAGCAAAGGTATAAATATTTCTACATTAGAGAAGAAAATAAACGCAAAATTAGTAGATATTTTAGACATGAATAATCTTAAGCATTATCAAGCGTTAGATTTAATTAAAATAAATGAAAATATCTATCTTACCGATAAAGGTTTAATGCTCCATAGTTATATAGTACCTAGATTGATTACATGAAAATTATCCAAGTAATTTTAAAGTTTATAATTATTTTTATTATTCCTGCTATTCATGCAATGGAATGTAAACTGGAGTTTAAGACCCAAAAAATATATGTGGATGGTGTTGAATATAATCAAAAAGTCGGAAATCCAATTACACCTATAGCGGATGCTATTAAGGCAGATAATCTTGAAGAAGTAAAAAAGATATTAGAGAGGGATACGGAGTAAATCAACCATGCTTGGGTTGGACTCCTCTAGATTATGCTATATCGAATAATAATATAAAAATTGCCGAATTTTTAATTAATCAGGAAATGAGTCCTAATTTAAGATATGAAGACGGTATTACCGGAACGATGCTAGCTGCAGAAAGAAATAATCCTGATTTAATAAAACTTTTGCTTAAGCTAGGTGTTAATCCTAACGTTCAAAATTCTAAAACCGGAATGACTTCCCTTATGTATGCAGCATCATATCTTAATGTTGAACCTATTCGTATTTTATTAGAATATGGAGCAGATCAAAAAATTAAAGATTTAAAAGGAAAAAGAGCTTTGGATTGGATAGCAGTGGATGCTAATAGAAATTTACATGCTTCTGATGCAGAATATTATACTGCTTTATTTCTTGCTCCATTTAAAACTAAACTGAAAATTATAAAAGAAAGAAATAGCATTAAGACAAGAAATAAAGAAAAGGAAAAAGAAATAAAAAAGCTTTTCAATTATCACCGTTAAATTTTGGTAGTGTTTCTATTTATATCTTACAAGTTAAGATAAAAACCTATTCTAATTTTTTTTAAATTTTTAAGGCATTGTTGCGTGGACCGGTTTTTTGTCATTGCAAGAAGAATTACAACGTAATTTGACGAAGCAATCCAGTAAAATGCGTAGCATTTTTATTATTTTCTGGATTGCCGCACAGTCTACGACTGCTCGCAATGACGGGGTGGTATCCACGCAACAATGCCTTTGTATAATTTACATATTTTGTTTCTAAAAAATTTTTAAAAAATACAGTAGATTTATATGGATTTTTAGTAAAATTGTTTAAAGCATCATCGCTATTAATATTAAAATTTTTTAGATAAATTTCCTTTCTCATAATACACAAGTCATTATCTTTAAATCTTTTTTATAACTGAGTTCCAATTTTTAGAAGCATTAATAATACCGAAAGGATCTACATATTTTGTATCTACTAAATATAAATCTTTTTTTTCTTTCAACCAGCTAGTTAATCTAACGATTTTATTGTTTAAATTTTCTAATTTTGCTATACAAGTTTTTTCATCTAAAGTTTTCCTCCAAACATCATAGCAAGCATTATTATAGTCAATATTAGTATCTTCAATGATGAAATAATCCCCTTCTTCAAAGATATTATTATGAAAATATTCTAAAATACCTATAGTATTAATATGAGCATCTTCTATTAAGAGTATGGGATATACTATTTTAGATATTTTTTCTTTTGGGAATATTGCCTCTACTTTATTAGAATCGCCTTGTAAAAATTCTATTCTATTATCACCTTTTACGGCTTGATCAATATTTTTAAAATCGATATCTATACTAATAACTTTACCGTCTTTTACTGATAAACTTTGTATATCCGCCAACCAAAGGGCGGAAGCTCCTTTAAAACTTCCAAATTCAATTATGGTTTTGGGTTTTAATTCTTGAATTAAACCTTGAGTAGTAACAATCTGAAAAGGACTTTTTTGTAATGGTATATTTTTCCAATTAATATCACAGCTATTTTCAGCAATAGAATGCCAAAACAATTCAGGTAAATCGCTTGCCGTAGTTCTATTATTTATAGATACAAATCTTTTTGGTGATGCAGTATTATTTAGGAAATTTAACATATGTCCTCAACCTTGAGTTAATATTACTATTGTAATGCATACTTTAGATTCTAAAGTCAATGGCGTTTTTAAATTAAAAAATAAGAGAAAAAATTTTGATAACTATACTTCAAGTAAATGAATAGTGGGAGTATTGTTTGTTAATACCTAAGCCGTCATTACGAGTGAGCATTGTTGTGTGGATCAGTTTTACCTCTGTCATCCCGTGGCTTGACACAGTGTGTTTTTACCGGTTCACGCAACAATCCCTCGTAGGAATGACATAATTAGCTAGAAATGTAGATAAGCATTAAGATAAATATACTTCCTTATCTAAAGTATTTTCGCTGTTATCTATAATCATAGTAATTGTTGCATCGCCGGTAATATTGATAGTAGTACGTAGCATATCAAGTATTCGGTCAATACCGGCAATAATTGCTACTCCCTCTATAGGTAAGTGAACCGAAGAAAGAACCATAGGAAGCATTATCAAAGAGGCACCGGGAATGCCGGCTCCACCGATAGATCCAAGTGTTGAGGTGAGAATAATTACTAAATAGTCGTGAGGAGCAAGCGTTACTCCCATCATTTGAGCAAAGAATATAGTAGTAAGAGATAGATTTATGGCGAATCCGTCCATATTAATTGACGCCCCTATCGGAAGTACGAATGAAGTACTAGACTCTGAAATGCCAAGCTTTTCACGACAAACTTGCATAGTAGTTGCAAGAGTTGCCTTACTACTTGAAGTAGAAAAAGCAAGTATCTGATATTCAAAACTTTTTTTATAAAAAGGTATAGGGGAAACACGGCAGAATACATATATAAGTAAGCCAAAAACTAAATATTGAAATGTCATCGCCACAACTACCGCTACAACAAGTTTCGATAAACTAATCATTACTTCAACTCCCTGCATGCCTACAATCCAGCCTGTTAAAGCAAAAGCACCGTAAGGGGATAATTGAATAACAAATGATATCATTTTTAATATTAATTTTGACATTACATGAATTAAATCAGTAACAGGTTCACCGATAGATTTCATTTTGTTTAAGGTAATCCCGACAAAAATAGCAAAAAATACAACTTGCAAGACATCACCGTTTGCAAAAGCCCCAACAGCATTATCAGGGATGATATTTACAAAAAAATCAATTATATTAAATGAAGTTCTACTTGTCGTTCCTGAAGAGGTAAAATCTATATGTATGCCTACTCCAGGCTTTAATACTAAGGCAACAGTAAGCCCAAAAACCGTGGCAAAAAAAGTAGTACCTAAAAAAGCGGCTACCGCTTTCATTCCTACTCTGCCAAGGGCGGAAGTATCATTCATACTAGTGATACCGGAAACCAAACTAAAGAAAATTAAAGGGGTAATGATCATTTTTATCAAGCGTAAGAAAATGTCACCGATAGGTTTAATATAATTAACATATTGTGGTAAGTATATACCAAATATAATACCTAAGATTAACCCTAAGGTAACTTTTTGCCATAATTTCATAATTTACTTACTTAATTTTTAAATTTGTTCAATTACAAGTTTTTTTTGCTATTTTGGTCAATCCATTTTAAGTACTTTTGAAAGCCATAGTCAATATTTATTTTTATTATTTGCGGTAATTCATAATTATGAATTTCAAGGAGTTTATTTTCAATTTCGTTATAATTAGAAGATTTTGTTTTAATTACAAGTCTATATTCGGTTTCTAAAGTTACTCTCCCATCCCATCTAAAGTAACTTTTGACATCGTCAATTTGAATGCAGGCAGCAAGATTTAATTCTAACAAAACAGATGCTATTTTCTCGGCAATTTGCAAATCATTAGTAGTCGTTAAAATTAAACAGCAATCTTGCATGCTTAAACCTCAACAAAACAATTAGGTGTTTCATATAGTTTGAGGCTCGCTACGAAGAAGTTTTGACCTACGAAAAGTTTAGGAAAAATTTCATCCTTTAAATGCGTCGCTATATTTTCTGCAGTTGGGTTATTCTGCATGTAATATATTTTTTGACCGGTACAATTTTCTATTTGCTGCCCCATTTCCTTATCGTCTTGATGTAGGATTAAGCTATGATCAAAATTTTCATCAATCCATTTTTTAGCTAAATCCTTAATTAAACCAAAATCGATTACCATACCAAGTTTATCGGTTTTGTTTGCGGCTATAGCAATCTCAAGAACATAGCGATGACCGTGCAGAAATTGACATTTATTTTGATGTCCTATAATTCTATGTCCTGCATCGAACTCAATACGACGAGTACATTTTATCATTATTTATATACTTCCTTTCTTTGAATACGGGATGTAAATCGTCATTGCGAGAAAAATTACGTAGTAATTGACGAAGCAAGGAAGAAAAAAAATTCTGTAAATCAGAATTTTTTTATTATTTTTTCTGGATTGCCACGTCGCTTCGCTCCTCGCAATGACGACTCGGTATCCAAGCAGACAATGCCTCCTCGCAATGACAACTTTCTACAAATTCAGTAGTAACTTCTCTGGATTTTCAATAAGCTTTTTAATTTTTACCAAGAACGATACTCCTTCTTTCCCATCAATTATGCGATGATCGTAAGATAAAGCTATATACATCATCGGACGTATTTCAATTTTACCATCTATAACTACAGCTCTTTCCTCGGTTTTATGTAAGCCTAGAATACCTGATTGAGGAGGATTAATAATCGGTGTAGATAATAATGAGCCATATACGCCTCCGTTAGAAATCGAGAATGTCCCCCCTGATAAATCAGCCATAGAAAGCTTACCCTCACGAGCTTTTTTAGCCAAAGTTCCTATAGCTTTTTCCACTTCGGCAAATCCCATTTTATCGGCATCCCTAACAACCGGTACAACAAGCCCTTGCTCTGTTCCGACAGCTACACCTATATCATAGTAATTTTTATATACTAAATCATTGCCGTCTATTTCAGCATTTACCGACGGAATAAGTTTTAAAGCTTCAATTGTTGCTTTAACAAAAAATGACATAAAGCCAAGTTTCACAGCGTGCTTTTTCTCAAACTCTTCTTTATATTGATTACGCAAGGCAATTACTTTTGACATATCGATTTCATTAAAAGTAGTCAAAATAGCTGCTGTATTTTGTGAATCTTTTAAACGCTGTGCAATAGTTTTACGCAAGCGTGACATACGAACACGCTGTACTCTTTCTTCATTAGTTTTGTTCACTGTAGGAGTAGAAGTAGCAGCAGACGGTGTGTTTATTGTTTCAAGCACGTCACCTTTGGTAATTCTACCGTCTCTACCTGTTCCTTTTATATTATTGGGATCAAGCTTATTTTCGGTAACTAATTTTTGTACGGAAGGAGCAAGAATATTATTAACCACGGCAGGTTTCTCTACAGGCTTTTCTGAAGTAGGCTGCGTAACTGCTTGAGCTTTAGCAGATTCATTATTAGTACCCGCAGTATTTGCAGCTGCCCCTTCATTTATTTCGCCTATTTCTTCGCCAACCGCTACATTTGTACCGTCAGTTTTCGATATTTTACCTATAGTGCCGTTACAAGGAGCATTAACTTCTAAAGTTACTTTTTCGGTTTCAATTTCTAACAGTAATTCATCGGTTTTAACCGAATCACCTTCTTTCTTATACCATTTGGCAATAGTTGCTTCCGTTACGGACTCTCCAAGCGACGGTACTATAATTTTAACGCTCATAATTTATTTTACTCCTAAAAAATCAAAAAACGTATTCGGTGTCATCCCGTGGTCAAGCAACTAGGTGACACAGTGGGTTTTTCGAACCATGTAACAGGCCATACGGAAATAACATTAAGAATCGCAATATTCACACCTTTAATGCTTCCCTTAATAGCTTCTCTTGCTGTTTATTATGTGTTTGCAGCGAACCTACGGCCGGAGAGGCTGATTCCTCTCTACCTACATATTTAAATTCATTATTAATTCCTGCTTCTTTTAAAGCATCATTTAAGTAAGAAGCTATATAACGCCAAGCTCCCATATTCTTTGGTTCTTCCTGACACCAAATAAATTCCTGCGTCCTATTATATTTTTTTAATAGTGATGCTACAAGTTTTTTTTCAAAAGGGTATAATTGCTCAAGCCTAATAATCGCTATATTACTGTTATTGCCACGCATTTCAAATAGATCGTAATATACCTTACCGCTACATAAAATTACTTTAGTAATATTGTTTGTGTCTAGTTTATTTACTTCATCTAAAACCGATAGGAAAGTAGTATTTTCGCCTAGCTCATCAAGTTTAGATACTGCATATTTATGACGTAATAATGATTTCGGCGACATTACGATTAACGGTTTGCGGGTATCATCAAGTATTTGACGACGTAGCAGGTGGAAAATCGAGGCAGGAGTAGTTGGATATGTAACATATATATTATCCTCAGCCGCCAACTGTAAGAACCTCTCAAGTCTTGCCGAACTATGCTCCGGTCCTTGTCCTTCAAATGCGTGAGGTAACAAAACCACAAGTCCGCTCATACGAAGCCATTTTGTTTCGCTGCTTGAAATAAACTGGTCAAAAATGATCTGAGCTCCATTAGCGAAATCACCGAATTGTGCTTCCCATAAAACTAAATTTTTTGGATTTGCGAGTGAATAACCATACTCAAAACCAAGCACCGCATATTCAGATAAATTACTATCGGCTACCTCGTATTTTGCTTGTTCTTTAGATAAATTATTTAGAGGTATATAGGTAGTATCGTCAATTTGGTTGTGCAATACTGAATGACGATGCGAGAAAGTACCGCGTCCGCAGTCTTGTCCGGTTAGCCTTATATTTGTACCTGAAGCAAGCAAGCTTGCAAAAGCTAGCTGCTCAGCTGTTGCCCAATCAATAGGTTGATCAGCCGTTAGATTGACTTTTCGAGCTTCAAATAGTTTTACAAGTTTTGGATTAACGGCAAAATCTTTCGGTATTTCGCATAGTTTAGTTCCTAAATCTTGTAATGTTTTTTTTCCGACGCCCGTTATTGCAGCTTGTGTACGAGTACGAGAAATGCCTTGCCATAAACCACCTAAGAAATGTGCTTCCGGCTTATAACTTTTTGCCTGCTCATATTCCTTATCGAGTCTTGCTTTAAATTCTTCTTTTAACTTAGTAAAATAATTATTGTCAATTACACCGCTTTTTACTAACTCATTTGCGTAAATATTGCCGGGAGTCGGTTTGCTTTTAATGATGTTATACATCTTGCCTTGAGTATACATTGGCTCATCGCCCTCATTATGTCCGTATTTGCGGTAACAAATAATTTCGACTACAACATCCTTACCGAATTTTTGCCTATATTCTACCGCAATATTGGTGGCTTTTAACACTTCCTCTATATCATCACCGTTAACGTGTAAAATCGGAGCAGCGATGATTTTAGCAAATTCCGTAGAATATCTGCTAGCTCTAGTATCCACAGCATTAGCCGTAAAACCTAACTGATTGTTAATGACGAAATGTAATATTCCGCCGATATCATAAGCAGTGAGCGGTGACATTGATAGGCTTTCGGCAACTACGCCTTGACCGCAAAAAGCAGCATCACCATGCACTAAAATAGCCTTAACTTTACTGCGTTTAGTATCTACAAGAATATCCTGTTTTGCTCTTACTTTCCCTGCAACTATAGGATTTACCGCTTCTAAATGTGAAGGATTATCAGTTAGTGATAAATGTATTTTCTTGTTATCTATAGTTCTATCGGACGAATAGCCTAGATGATATTTCACATCACCTGAAACATTTAGCTCATCAGGAAATACACTACCGCTTATGAAGCCCGCAATAACAGCCTTATATGGCTTACCTACTACTTTAGTCAGAGTGTTTAATCTCCCTCGATGTGCCATACCGATAACGATTTCTTCAACGCCTTGATTCATGGATAAATCTATAGCTTTACTCATAGCAACTATAGAAGCATCACCGCCTTCAACGGAAAAACGCTTAGCTCCGGGAAATTTTGTATGTAAATACTGCTCAAACCCTTCTACTTCTACTAAATCATTTAAGATAGTTTTTTTGTCTTCAGGAGAAAATGTAATTTCATTTTCTAGCTGACTATATAACCAGCTTTTTTCTTCTACATTTTCTATTTGTTCAAATTCAACCACGATGGAACCCGTATAAGTTTTATCGAGTTTGGTAACTAATTCAGATAATTTACAGTTCCAATTACCAACAAATTCATCCGTAATATTGATATTTTCTTCTAGCTGGCTGCTATCAAGACCAAAAGTTTCTATATTAAGCTTTAAATCGTTTTTTGTTTTACGTAGCTCTAGACCAAGCGGGTCAAGATTCGCTAAATAGTGAGCATGCTTGCGATAAGCATTGATCATTTCTTTAGCTTTTAAACTATTTAAGACTTCAGAAGATAGATTATTATTTAACGGTTCTTTTTTTATTTCATAAGGAATAATTATCTTTGCCGTACTTTTATTAAGCACGGTACTATTATCCTTAAGGCCAGCAAAAAATTCTTGCCAAGTTTGATCAACCGAGGCTGGATTGGCTAAATATTGCCTATATAGCTCTTCAACAAAAACGGCGTTCCCGCCAAATAAATAACCTGTTTTTTTTAAGTCTTCTTCCATATTATTGTTTGTATTGTTTGATTGCACATAAGTATGTCATTCCACCTACGGGCATTGTTGTATGGCTCGTTTATGTCATTCCCGTGTAGGCGGGAATCCAGTCCTTTTTAGTGTAATCCCGGGACGAAGTTCCCGGGATCCAGTTAAAATACTAAATTTATTAGTATTTTTTATTGTTTTTCTGGATCCCGTGGTCAAGCCACGGGATGACATCGGTTATTCGCCTATAAATATTTCCCTTCTAAATACCCTATATACACTTCAGGATTTATCTTGTCCTCACCGCTAGCACTTTTTAATAAATCGGCTGAATTTTTTAACGAACCGAGATTTCTAAAATTCTTATTTAGATAATTATTTAGATTACTAAAATCACCCTTTAATATATCATCTTTTATATTAGGATACATCTCTTTTACTTTTTTCATCACCATTGATGCGATAATTGCACCGTTTGTATAAGCAGGAAAGTAACCGAAATTTCCGTGTGACCAGTGAATATCTTGAAGACAGCCATTACTAAAGCTTACCGGTTTAATGCCTAAATATTCTTGCATCTTATTATCCCAAAAGCTTGGTAGCTCATCAAGATTCAAATCACCGGTGATGAGTAGCTCCTCTATCTCAAAACGCAATATTACATGCAATGGATAAGTTACTTCATCTGCATCCACTCTTATAAAATCAGGTTTAACTTTAGTAATCTTTCTATATAAATTTTCTGCTGAATATTCTTCGCTTTTAAAAGCAAATTCGTCTCGAAGTAATTTAGCTAAAAATTCCGTAAATTCTCTTGATCTACCTACTTGCATCTCCATAAATAAAGACTGGCTTTCATGAAAAGCCATACCTTTAGGATGTCCTACCGGCTGTCCTTTATACATTTCTGGTAGATTCTGCTCATATAGAGCATGACCTGTTTCGTGAATAATTCCCATTAAACCGCTTATGAAATTATCTTTATAATACCTAGTAGTTAAACGTATATCGTTTGGTGTTCCACCGCAAAAAGGATGAGTAGATTCGTCTAATCGTCCTTTTGTTAGATCAAACTGCATAATTTCCATAATGCGTTTTCCGATACGCTTTTGCATTTCAGGAGCTAGTTCGCCGTTTTTTACTAGTTCTTTCTCGCTTTTCTGTTTTTCTAAAACTTTATTTATGAGCTGCGGGAGTTCTTTTTTAAGTACTGAAAAAACTTGCTTGATTTCGCTACTTTTTCTGCTTGGATCAAACATATCTATTAATGAGTCGTATAATCCGCAATTAAAAGCATCTGCTCGTACTTTAGCAACTTCTTTCGTATAATCTAAAACTTTTTGTAAATGCGGTTTGAATAAATTATAGTCATTATTTTTTCTTGCTTCTCGCCAAACAAGTTCAGCTTTAGTAGTCGCTGCTACTAGTTTCTTTTGTAGCTGCTCGTCAATACAATTCGCATCTATTATTTGCCTCTCAATCTCTCTAATATTAGCATTTTGCCAATCGTCAAGACTCTTTGATTCTTCTTTTGCCTTGCTAACTAACTCTTTTAGCATAGGAGATTTGAGCAGCGAGTGAACGAGCGACGTTAAAGTTACTATTTCGTTTGTCCTACTCTCACCTGAACCCATAGGCATATTTACGGCAACATCCCAGTATAATATGCTCAAAATATTATTAAAATGCGAGATGGTCGCAAATTCGTTTTCTAATTTTGTGTAGTTGTTGTTCATAGTTTTTTCCTTGCTATGTCATTCCTGCGAAAGCAGGAATCCAAAAAAAGTATAAATACAGCAAATTTTTAAAATTAAAAGCTCGATTTATCTTGCTTTATAATGGATTCCCGCTTTCGCAGGAATGACATAAAAACCATATCGCTAGTGCCTATTACAAATGCAACAATTCCTTTGCTGCTTTTAAACTTGCCTCGGTGATTGTTTTACCTGAAATCATGCGGGCTAGTTCCTCCTGTCTTTCAGCTAAATTTAAAGCTTTTACCGTTACTTTTGTTTCTTTCTCTAGCTGTGTTTTCTCGATTTTTATATGCAAATCCGCTTTACCTGCTACTTGCGGCTGGTGCGTAATAACTATTACTTGAGTAACGCTACTAAGTTTTTTTAATCGCTCACCTACTTTATCTGCGACCTCTCCACCAATTCCGACATCTATTTCATCAAATATAATAGATGGTTTTACCATTTTATCAAACAAAGAAGTTTTTAAAGCAAGCATGAACCTTGATAATTCACCGCCGGAGGCGATTTTATTGATTGTTTCAGCTGCCGTTCCGGGGTTGGTGGAAGCTTTAAATACAACATCATCATTACCGCCGGCTGTTGGCTCTTTTCTAGTTTCTATCTCAATCTCAAAAATTGCTTTCGCCATTTTAAGCTGTTTTAGCTCCTGATGCAACGATTCTTCTAGATGTTTTGCAGCAGCAAGACGCTTTGAAGATAAATCGATTGCTAGTTCATAATATTTTTTCTGCAATAACACTTCTTGAGCTTTTAACTCATTGCTATTTGCTATTTTATTTTTTAATATACCAAGCTGCTCTAAAGATTTATCTAAAAATATACCTAATTCATCAGCGGGAATATTATATTTACGGCTAATAGCTTTTATTAAAAATAACCTTTCTTCTGTTTCTTCAAGATTATATTCTTCATGATTAAAACTATCTAACAGATTTGATAATTCTTGGCGTGCTTCTTCTAGGTTATTATAGGCTTCTTCTAAGCTTGTAGTAATAGCTTCAAAACGTTTATTGTCCTGTTGCCTTGCTAATAATTTCTCTGCTCTATTAATCGATGTATTTATTTCAGGGTTATTAATCTGTTCTAGAATATCTTTTATTAGCTGTAAATCCTTATCTTTATTTTGCAAATCTTTTCGTATATTTGCTAATTTTTCTTCTTCACCTATTTGAATGTTCAGTTTAGTTAATTCTTCCGTTGCAAAGCTCAAATAATCAATTTCCTGTTCTATAGAATTTTGTTTAAGTGTTATTTCGGCAATTTTTTTCCGAGTATTTTGCCAAGTCTGATAACATTTGGAAAGCTCGGCTCGGAAGTCCAAAAGATTTCCGTAACTATCTAAAATATCACGCTGCGTATTTGCTTCTAGAAGGGAAATATTATTATTTTGTCCATGAACTTCAAATAAGTAAGTAGCTAATTGCTGCATTATAGCCTTATTAACTACTTGATTATTAATAAAAAAATTTTTCCGTCCTTCGGCTTTTTGCAGACATTTTACAAGTAATAACTCTTCAGGCTCAATAAAATTTTGGATTAGAAAGTTTTTTATCTCTTCACTTAAAGAGAATATTATATTAACAACAGCATAATCTTTTCCACGCTTTATTATATTATTTGAAGTTTTATAGCCTAAGCAAAATAAAATGGCGTCAAGTAAAATAGATTTACCGGCTCCCGTTTCACCGGTAATAACGCATAAACCTTTATTAAACTCAATTTCCAGCTCGTCTATCAGAATGAAATTTTTGACTGAGAGACTATGAAACATAGTTATACTCGATGAATTTGAAAAGCTGCGTTGCACGGTTCGTTTATGTCATTCCCGCGGAAGCGGGAATCCAGCGTAAAGCGAGATAAATCAAGCTTTAAAAAAAGCTTTAAAGTACTGGATTCCCGCTTCCGCGGGAATGACATCGAACACTTTTTAAGAACCATGAATATCTTACTACTTAACCAACTTATATGCATAACTATACCACTGGCTATCAGGATAGTTATGACCTAGCACCGAGGCATATTTTTTTGCTTCATCAGGTAACCCAAGCATCATATAGCTTTCGACTAAACGGTAAAGAGCTTCTACCGAGTGAGAAGTAGTTTGATAATTATCAATTACCTCTTCAAATCTATTAATAGCTGCCATCGGGTTCTTTTTCTTTAAGTAGAACCGACCTACCATCATCTCTTTACCTGCTAAATGATCGTTTACTAAGTCGATTTTTAAAGATGAATCAATAGCATATTTAGTATTTGGGAATTTTGCTATTACGTCTTCAAAACTATCTTTAGCTAAGAAAGTTCTAGATTGATCATGATTTACGTCTGAAATTAACATATAATATGATAATGCTTTAAGGTAATATGCATAAGCAATGTCAACATTTGCAGGGTGCAAATTAATGAACATATCAAGCACATCAACCGCTTCTTCATATTGAGCGGCGAGGAATAAAGAATAAGCCTGCATCAATTCGGCTTGTGGGGTCATTTCATTACCCGGATGTTGGTAAAATACTTTTCCGAATTCTTCCGCAGCTTTTTTATATTTTTTCTTTTCTAACAAAGTAACACCTTTGTTATAAAGAGTAGGGATAGGAACTACTATATCATCACTGCTTTTTTTGCTTTTACATCCGCTGAAAACTAACCCTATAACTAAAAGGGTACTCAATAATTTTGTTAATTTCATAAGAACTTAAATTCAGTTAATAACTAAATATACATATAGGCTTAAAGAATTTCAAGGATTCAATTTAAAAATACTCGGTGAATTTCAAAAATTGGCAGCGTCGTCTAGCAAGTCCTGCGGTACTGAACGTTTAAGTATACGCTCCACTCCTCGTCTTACAGACCTATTACTCTTTTTGAAATTGACTTTCGTGTATCAACTCTTCATTTATTAGGAGTGTACCCAATGTCCTTTATCATTTTTATAGTATTTTTTTTCTACGGCCGACCATGCTACTTTATGTGCAACTGTCTCTCTAGAGTCATTTCCGCGTCTTTTATCGGCATCCTTATATTGTTTAAATGCGTGATTAAAAGCTTCGTGATAAATATCCTTAGCATGGCTTGGAAGATGATTTTTAACTGAATCGGGTAAATCGTTATTATTTTTATAAGGCATAAAAACCTCCGGTAATTGTGAATTATTTTTGCTGGATTGCCACGTCGCTTCGCTCCTCGCAATGACGATTTGGCGTCCACGCGGGTAATGCTACGGGTATTATTGCATGGCTCGGTTTTTCAGTTGTCATACCGCGACTTGATCGCGGTATCCAGCTTAAAATACTAAAATTATTATATTTTAAGTTATATTTCTGGACCCCATGGTCAAGCGAACTAGCTGACATAGTGGGAGTGTTGA
>NZ_JWSW01000033.1:0-14834 GCF_000828125.2 Rickettsia asembonensis
TCAACACTCCCTTTGTCGGTAGACAATATCATTTAGAAATAGGAGAACAAGATTTCTATATTGATGTATTATTCTATCATTTAAAACTTCGTTGTTTTGTAGTAATTGAGCTTAAAGATAAGGATTTTAAACCGGAATATGCCGGTAAAATGAATTTTTATTTATCGGTTGTAGATGATATTTTAAAGCATCCAAACGATAACCCTTCTATTGGGCTAATTTTATGCAAATCAAAAAATAATATACTTGCAGAATATGCGTTACGTGATATGAGTAAACCTATCGGACTTGCAGAGTATAAAATAACTGAAAATCTACCTGAAGAGATAAAAAGTGAACTCCCAACTATTGAAGAGTTAGAAGCAGAACTTGCCAAAGAATTAATAAGAAAATAGAAATGCCAAACAAACTTTTACTTACTTTAAAATTAATGCGGGTAGATAAGCCGGTACCTTATATATTAGTTTTTTTCCCTGCTTTATTTGGATTGCTGCTTGCAAACCCTTCTAACACGGAATTAGCTTATTTATTACCGTTATTTATTTTAGGTAGTATAACGACAAGGAGTAGCGGGTGTATTATTAACGATATATTTGATCGGAAATTTGATAAACATGTTATAAGGACTAAAGATAGACCTTTAGCAAGCGGTGCTGTGTCTGTTTCTTATGCTATTTTTATACTCTTTATTCTTAGTATTATCTCGCTTTGTATTTTGCTGCTTTTAAACAAAACAGCCATATATACAGGTTTTTTTGCTGTAATAATGATTAGCCTATATCCGCTAACGAAACGTATTACCTACTTTCCGCAAATATTTATGGGCTTTACTTTTAAGCTCGGGGCATTAATAGCGTATGCGGCAGTTCAGGATAAACTTGATTTAGCAGCAATTATTATGTATTTAGCATGCTGTTTTTGGGCAACCGGCTATGATACGATTTACGGATATATGGATATAAAAGATGATAAGAAAATAGGAGTAAAATCTTTAAGCATATATTTAGAGAACAAGCATCCTAAATTTTGGCTTTATGTATGTTATATAGGTTTTATATTATTATTTATCTTAGCAACAAAGATAGCTAACCGTAATATCGATTATTTAGCTATTTTAGCTACTTTAATTTTACTGATATTGCAAGTAGCGACTCTTGATACCCGAAACCCCGCTGATTGTATGACAAGGTTCAGAGCTAATAATTATGTTGGATTGCTTTTAAGTTTAGTGTTTTATTAAAAATAGCTTACTTTTTAATCTTTTATTAGTATAATTGCTCTAAATAGTAAAAAGGATATGAACTATGTTAAGAAACAATACTTATAAAAAATCTTTTGCAGCATTAATAAAAGACCCAACAGCAGAATTTTATTATTCAGCATATTTTTTGTGTTTTATAGAAAAATTTACTGACCCTTACCCTTTTGTTTCAAGAGGGGAGAAATATCGCTTGTATACTGATTCTAAAAAATTTTGGAGTAGCAGTGAGTATAATAGTCAGAAAGTTTATAATCGTGAAGATGTGAATAGCATGATATTTGATAAAGTAGCAGAAAAATACGGCACTAAAGATAAATCTGCATTTAAAGAATATATACATATTATCCGTAATAATTATATGGATATCGAGTACGCCGGACACATTAGAGCAGGTTGTGAATTTTATAAAGTACCTAAGTTTTGTAGACTTGTAAATGATGATTGCTATAAAGAACTAACAGACATTATAGGAGTAACTCCTGATGCTTACTTAGAAGCGGTATCTCATTAACGTCCCGCTCTAACAGCCCATAAAGTTACCATCGATATTACAGCTATATAAACCGCAATTGATAAAGAGCTGCCGGTTACATGCCAAAGCATTAGGCAGATTGACGGGGTAAGGCGTCCAATTAATGAAGTACCTATACTACTGCCAATACCGACTAGCATATATTTATCGGCAGTTTTAAATAAATCATTTAGCCAGCAATTCAAAGGTGCTAAGAATCCTACACCGAGTATTATAATCCAAATACGCACGAAATTAACATACCATATAGAGGAATTATTTAAGAACAGCCATAAAGGAATTATGCTTAAACTCATTATAATAAGAGTACCCCTTAATATTTTAAGGTAATGGAATTTTTTTGTTAGATGACCAATTATCGGAATCATAATCATATCAAAAATCAGAAACTCCGTATTAAATTTCATCATTGTTTCAATTGATATATCAGTGATAAGCAGAATAAAACTATTCATAAAGACGAAAGGCACTATATAGGTCATATATGAGAAACCTACGGCAAAACTAATACGTAAGATACTTAGCTTATTGTTCCAAACTGTGTTTAAGTCGAGTAATAGTGATGACACTACGCCATTGCGAGGAGGCATTGTTGCGTGGACCAATTTCACCTTTGTCAAGCCGCGGGATGACAATGAGGGCTTTACTATAACATCCCCACTCTTTCTTAAAAAATAACCTATAAGGGCCGTAAATCCGCCAAATATGAAACATAAACGCCAATATGTATTATACTCTACATTTAAAACTATAGTACTGATAAATGAAGCAAGGATAATACCAACCATAGTAGATGTTTGATAAAGGTAAGAAGCTTTAAACGCTTTTTTTTCTTCTTTATTCTCTAAAATAAATAATTTAGCAATAGCACATTCCCCCTCGGAATATACTCCCTGCAACGTCCTAAGCACAACTAATAATAGCGGTGCAAGCCAGCCTATTTGTGTATGATAGGGGATTAGACCGATTAGGCTAGTTGTTAAAGCAACGCCGATCAAAGAGTGAGATAAGGCAAAAACCCCACCGTATTTTTTAGCAATTACGCCAAAAAAATAAGAGCCTATGGGACGTGTAAACAAAGATGTAGCAAGAACACTATAGGTAAGTATTAAGGCGACAATTTTATCATGATTCGGAAAGAAAATACCGGCAAGTAACGGTGCAAGAAACCCATAAAGTGCAGTATCAAAATGGTCCATCGCATTACCGATTAGGATAGAAAAATCCCTTTTGCTTAATGAATTGCTCATATATTAATAATTTAAAATTTATAATGTATACTCGCTGAATTTGAAAAATTGGCTACGTTGCTTTTTGCTTTTAATTCTCATGTTACTTGTATGTACGCTGCGGTTAAAAGCTTCAAAACCGATTCTTCTTTTCCAAATTGAGTTTCGTATAACTACTTTTCATTTTGTAGGAGTATATAAGTATGTAATCTTCCTTGTAAATATTTTTTTAAGAGATATGATTATAAAGTTATAGCTTAAAGTAATTGTAATTAATGAATAATTTGAAACAAGGAAAGTTTATTACATTTGAGGGAGGGGAAGGGATAGGCAAATCTACTCAATCTCAAATGCTCTATGAATATTTAAAATCTCAAAATACTCCCGTTATTTTAACTCGTGAAGTTGGCGGTACTGCCGTTGCCGAAAAAATGCGTGAAATCCTAGTACATGAAGAGTTATTACCCATGTCCGAGCTATTACAAGTTATGGCAGCACGTTATGATCATATGGCACAGAAAATTATACCGGCTCTGCAAGATGGACATATCGTAATATGTGATAGGTTTATTGACTCAACTGCATGTTATCAAGGATTAGAGCTAGAAAACGGCATAGATTTAGTTTATAATCTGCACAAAACTTTAATGCCTTCTCTTATGCCGGATATTACGTTTTTTATTGATGTAGAGCCGGATACTGCTATTAAGAGAGTCAATTCACGAAATATGAGCAATAAATTTGACGTAAGAGGTATAGATTTTTATAAAAAAATCTATGATTGCTTTAAAGAATTAAGTAATAGATTTCCTGAGAGAATAAAAACAATTAAAGCGTCGGATTTAAGTCCGCTTGAAGTACATGAGTTAATAAAAAAGCATTTATATACTCGGTGAATTTCAAAAATTGGCGTTGTCGCTCTACAAGGACGAGGGTGTTTACGTATTATTATACGCTCCGCTCCTCGTCTTGAGAACTCCTAGCTCTTTTTGAAATTGACTTTCATCTACCAACTCTTTATTTATTAGAATTATACTATGAAGAATACTTACTACATTACTACCCCTATATATTACGTTAACGATGTTCCCCATATCGGTCATGCTTATACTAGCGTTGCAAGTGATGTAATCGCTCGTTTTATGCGACTTCAAGGTTTCGATGTTATATTTTTAACTGGGACTGACGAACACGGGCAGAAAGTAGAAAAAGCAGCTATCAATAAAAATATCGACCCACAAAAATTTACCGATCAGACATCCGAAAGTTTTCGTCATCTGATGAATGTTATGAATATTTCCAATGATGATTTTATCAGAACAACAGAAAGCAGGCATAAAGAAGCAGTCGCTATTTTTTGGCAGAAATTACTAGATAACGGTACTATTTATGAAGGTTTTTATGAAGGGTGGTATGCAGTGCGTGATGAGGCTTTTTACGATGAATCAGAGCTAACTGAAGATAAGCTTGCACCAACCGGTGCACCTGTTGAATGGGTTAAAGAGCCAAGCTATTTCTTTAATCTTTCAAAATGGCAAGATAAATTGCTTGAGTTTTATGAAGCAAACCCTGATTTTATCAGACCTATATCAAGGCGTAACGAAGTAATTAGCTTTGTTAAATCAGGTTTAAAAGATTTATCAGTATCGCGTACTACTTTTAACTGGGGTATAAAAGTTCCAAATAACGAAAAACATGTAATTTATGTTTGGCTTGATGCACTTGCTAATTATATTTCGGCACTCGGTTATCCCGACGCACAAAGTAATTACGGTAAATTTTGGCCGGCTGATTTGCATGTAGTTGGTAAAGATATCTTACGTTTTCATGCGGTTTATTGGCCGGCTTTCTTAATGGCTGCCAAAATTCCGCTGCCGAAAACTGTTATGGCTCATGGTTGGTGGACGAATGATGGGCAGAAAATTTCTAAATCTCTTGGTAATACCATTGATCCGATTAAGTTAATTGATGAATTCGGTGTTGATCAGGTTAGGTATTTCCTGATGCGTGAGGTAACTTTTGGGGCAGACGGTAATTTTGCTCGTAGTAATTTAGTTACCCGAATTAATAGCGAACTATCAAACAAGATAGGTAATTTATTACAGCGTAGTACGGCTTTTGTTTATAAAAATAATGACGGCAAAGTGCCGTTAATTGAGCAAAATATCATTGATAAAATATATGAGCTACCGATTCTAAAAACCGCAAGTAAATTTGCCGAGCAGAATGTTTTATTGATGGAAAAAACAGAGATTAATAAAATTCTTGAAAATATTATTAATTTAGCCGAAGAGGCAAATATCTATATTGATAGTGAAGCACCTTGGAATTTGAAAAAAACCGATCCGGATAAAATGCTAGAAGTGTTATACACTTTACTAGAGGTGTTACGCTATATTGCAATAATGCTTCTGCCTTTTATACCAACTTCAGCAAATAAAATGCTAGATCAGTTAGGGGTAAATAAAGAAGAACGTTTATTTAAGCATTTAATACGTGATTATGCTTTAAGGTCGGGTAGCGATATTTTAGAACCTACTATAATATTTCCAAAATTTGAGGGTTTTGTTACATGAATCTTGTTATGTCATTTCCACTGAATGTTGTTGCATGGATCAAAAAAAGGCATTTATATCATTCCGTTGATCGCAGGAATCCAGTCTTTTTAAATAAAATATATACTAAATTTTTATATAATTTTTATTGGATTCCCGCCTTCGCGGGAATGACATCGGCATTATAGCATGCTAATAGATTCGCATTGTCATCTTAATTTACTTAGTAACTTGTCATCCCGCGACTTGATCGCGGGATCCAGTAAAAATATTAGCACAACTAATACTAGCTGTTTTCTGGATACCGTGGCGGGGCCCCGGTATGACACAGGGCTTTTAGATTCCGTCATTCAAAGAGCATTAGAAAATAATGTACAGTATATGCAAACTATCTGCACTAAAATTGAAGATTTACCAATTGTTTTAGAAATAGCTGAAAAATATGAAAATGTTTTTGCTTCTGTTGGGGTACATCCATGCGAGATAAATCAAAGTGGTCGGCTAATTACGAACTCAGAAATAATAGAGCTTACCAAGCATCCGAAAATTATCGGAATCGGTGAGACAGGTCTTGATTATTATCATCAGCCTTACGATAAAAAATTCCAAAAAGATTCGTTTGTAGCACATATACATGCGGCAGCCGCCACTAATTTACCTATTATAATTCATACAAGAGAAGCAGACGAAGATACTATTGATATTTTAACCTCGGAAATGCGTAATAATAAATTTCCTGGGCTAATCCATTGTTTTATCTCATCAAAAAATCTAGCAACAAAAATGCTAGATATCGGTTTATATATTTCGATGTCAGGGATTATAACTTTCAAGAATGCAACTGATTTGCAGGAAATAGTTAAATATGTGCCGCTTGATAGATTATTGATTGAAACCGACTCACCTTATTTAGCACCTACGCCTATGCGAGGCAAACAAAACGAACCGGCTTTCGTTAGATATGTTGCTGAGAAAGTAGCCGAACTCAAAAATATCACCTCAAAAGAAGTAGCAAATATTACTACTCGTAACTTTAAAACATTATTTTCTAAATTTGAAAAGCATACTCGTTTAATTTGAAAAATTGGCGACAAAGTCTTTTGCTGATAATCTTCACGTACTAGTTGTAAGCTGCGGTCATCAGCTTCAAGACGTCTTGCTCTTTTCCAAATTAAATTTCGTCTACCTACTTTTCATTTACTCATAGTATAAATAAATAATACTTTATAAAATCATAAAGATTGATAATTTAAAGTTGAAATAGATTGGAATATGGCTAATAGGTTAGCAGAAGAAAATAAGGATTTTAAAAATTATCTAAGTAAGGTTGATATATTTTGTGAAAAACCAATAGAAGCAGTGATAGAGAGTATATGGTATAATATGGAAGTGTTGAGAGATAAGGAATTAAGCAGAGAATTACAGGA
Organism: Rickettsia asembonensis; assembly: GCF_000828125.2. NCBI lineage: Bacteria > Pseudomonadati > Pseudomonadota > Alphaproteobacteria > Rickettsiales > Rickettsiaceae > Rickettsia > Rickettsia asembonensis. The sequence goes on from NZ_JWSW01000033.1 coordinate 7,005, forward strand.
AGGATATTTTGTTAACAGTCCCATAGAGCATTATTATCACGCATTTATAAAAATTTAAGCCGTAAATCCTAAAATTAATGTTACTAAAGAAATTTTTGATGTAAAACTAAATGATTATATTAATTATTTTTAGATTTAGGGATAAATTATGATGAACTGTGATTTAAGTACTAATTATACATATTATATGTTAGAGGGGCTTAGAGCACAAATTGCTCCAATACATTTAGGTATAAAAATCCTGAAAGAGGCGTATGAACATGAGTCTCTAGAGGATAATGGGTTTGCAAGAATTATGCATTCTTATTTAACGCTTTGTGAACGCATGACTAGAAAATATGAAAAACCCAAATTTAATATTCTTGAAATAATTATTGATGATAAAACCTATAACATTAATGTTAATGAAAAAGTTATACTAAAAAAGTCTTTTTGTGAACTAAGGCATTTTCAGAAAATAGGTTTTAAAAAAGAATTACCTAAATTATTAATAGTAGCACCCATGGCGGGGCATCACGCTACTTTACTTAGATCAACCGTACAAGAATTATTACCGTATACCGATATTTATATTACGGATTGGACGGAAGCAAGTTTCGTGCCGCTTGAAGCAGGGCATTTTGATATGGATGATTATATTGATTACGTAATGGAGTTTATCAATTTTATAGGACCGAATGTTCACACTATGGCAGTTTGCCAACCTACTATTCCACTGCTTGCCGCCATTAGCTTAATGTCGGAGAGTAATAGTCCAAATGTGCCGAGTTCGATGATTTTGATGGGCGGGCCTATTGATGCTAGAAAAAACCCTACAGCAGTTAATGAATTTGCTCAAAGTAAAAGTTTAGAATGGTTCTGCAAAATGGTTACAATGCAGGTGCCGCCAAACTATCCCGGTCATGGAAGAAAAGTATATCCCGGCTTCCTCCAACTTGCCGGTTTTATGAGTTTAAACTTATTCCGTCATATAGATTCACATTTAGAATTATGGCAAAGTTTATTAAATTCTGATTATAAAAAAGCCGATCATACTATTAAATTTTATGATGAGTATTTAGCAGGTATGGATATGCCGGCAGAGTTTTACTTACAAACTATAGATGAAGTATTCCAACAATTTTCATTAGCAAGAGGTAAATTAGTTTCTGAGAATCGTCCGATTGATTTAAAACATATTACTAAATGTGCTTTACTTGGTATTGAAGGGGAATTAGATGATATTGCAGCGGTAGGGCAAACAAAAGCTGCTTTAAAACTTTGTTCAAATATACCTGAATCAATGAAAAGATACCATTTACAAAAAGGGGCAGGGCATTACGGGGTATTTAGCGGAAGTAAATTTAAACAGTTTATAGTACCTATTATCAAAGATTTTATCTATGATTTTGATAAAACTAATTTCAAGCAATCTAAACTTAAGGCAGTATAAAAATAGTTATTGCAAGGAAATTACGTAAGTAATTGACAAAGCAAGGAAGAAAAAAAATTCTTATTTACAGAATTTTTTTGTTATTTTTTTTTGGTTGCCACGCTCCTTGCAGTCGTAGCCTTGTTGCATGGATCAGTATTTTCCTCTGTCATCCCGTGTTATTCTATAGTACTGGACAGTTTTTGAAAAGACCTCGATGTCATCCTCGCGAAAGCGAAGCATTGTTACATGGCTCGCTTATGTCATTCTGCGTAGGCAGGAATCCAGAAAAAAAGTATAAATACAGCAAATTTTTGAAATTAAAAGCTCGATTTATCTCGCTTTATGCTGGATTCCCGCCTACGCGGGAATGACACCGAGGGCATTTTTTGAGCTGTGCAACAACGCTGGCTTGACCACAATATCCATAAAAGTAACTTAAAATACTAAAATTTTAACTAGATCCCGCGATCAAGTCGCGGGATGACACTGGAAAAACTGCTCCACGCAACAAAGCCTGAAAGCGGAGCCTTGTTGCATGGATCAAAAAATACGCTCGGTATCATACTGTGGCTTGACCACGATATCCAGAAAAATAACTTGTAGCGTATATTATTTGTCTATTTTTCCTGGATTCCACGATCAAGTTAGCTAGGATGACAGAAGAAAAACCGATCCATGCAACAACGCCCGAAAGCGTGGATCCAGGATAAAAAATCTTAATTTTAAAGATTTTTTATTATATCGTTTTTTTAAGATAAATCTTTCAAAAAAGCTTTAAAGTACTGGATTCCTGCTTTTACGGGAATGACATAGAATAGAAATTGTCCGGTACTATGGGCTTGACCATGGGGTTTAGTTAAAAATACTAATAATATTAGTATTTTTAGTTATCTTACTGGATACCGTGGTCAAGCCACGGGATGACAGAGGTGAAATTGATCCATGCAACAAGGTCTGCAGTCGCTCGTAATGACGGGGTGGTATCCACGCAACAATACCTTGCTGGAACGATATAGCAGCCATGTAACAAGACCATAATTAAAGGAGAAGTGTGGTAATCTAATATTCAACTCTTATTAGTTTGTTGAATTTCTTGTTGTTGCTGTTGTTTGTATTCTTCTGCTTTTTCTTCTATGTAATTAAAAAAGAAATAAGTAAAAGTTAAAAAACCGGTCAAAATAATACCAAATGTTATTAATATTGCTTTAAGTTGCTTTCGCGAATCTTCTGCTTTTAATCTTTTCTCTTCTTCATTTTTGAATTCAGATATTATTATTTGTTCTTCTGTAGTATTTTCCATGTTGTAACTCAACTAAAATGAACTTCTTTTACTATAATGATGAGGTTTAAGCCTCGTAAAAATAGGATATATGAGCAATAATACTATGTCAATAGTCTTATATTAGTAGTAAATTATGTAGTAATATGTGTTCAACCATGGTTATACATATTATTATAATTTGGGTCTCCTAAAATTGAAGTATTTAAAGTATCGGAGTAAGCAGCTGATAATATAGCATCATCAAAAGTGATATCAGATTGTCCTATATAATTCTGAATAAAATTATTAATAGTAGACTCAAGAATTTCGTATTTTGTAGGAGATAGATTAAAAATTTTTATACAATTTTCATTTCCTAGATTCTTTCCAATCAATGTTAATAAATTTGCAGTATATTCATCTTTTTTAATCTGTGAACCAATGACCTTTGAATAGCCAGTTTTGTATCTTTCAGCAAGAACGCGGCACGCTTCACCGTCTCTTTGTTGGGTAATATCTGATTTAAAGCTTTCAATTATTTTGTCTACTATTTCTATAGAAAGAGGTAGTTGTAAAGAAAAACCCTTTTTATAATCTTACCAGCTTCCCTGTAAGTCCGGTAAATCTTCCGCTTTCATGAGAGTTTTTGCCAGAATTATAAACTATCTATATTATTCTTCTTAGCATTATTATCATATTGATTCATTTTAATTTTGTTCTATTTTCATTACTAATTCTTTGATTTCATTCATTTTTGATTTATCGGCAACCAAAAGACCGTTCATAGTATCGATAATTATGACATTGTCAAGACCTACTACGGTAGTTAATTTATTATTAGAACTAATGAAAGAGTTTGTAGTATTGCTTGTTACTACGTTTCCCTCGCAATAATTATCATTTATATTTTGATGTTTTACTTGTAATAAGGAAGCCAAGTACCAAGATCGTTCCAAACAAAATCAGCTTTTATCATGACCATTCCCGAAATATATTCCATTATAGCATTGTCTATAGAAATTGCTTCGATTTTATTATAAGCTTCATCGTCTATTGCCAAACTTTTCTCATTTTTTATAGCAGTATTAAATGCTTTTTCTGCAATACAAAATAAATCAGGTTGAAGGTTCATTGCTAAGTTTAAGAAGAAGTTAATATCGTATACAAAAATTCCTGAATTCCAAAAATATTCATTACTTTGAAAATGTTTTTTTGCTTGCTCTAATATAGGTTTTTCAATGAAATGATCAACTAGATAAACATTTTCTGCAATTGATAATCCTGTGTTTATATAGCCATACTCGGCACTTATAAAATTTATAGGAATGCCTATAGTGCAAATACCGAATTCATTAACATAATGTAAAGCTTTATTTATAGTATTAAGATAATTTAGATTATCCGCTATATGATGGTCCGAAGGTAGTAACACTACGATATCAAACCCTTGTGCTTTAGCCGATAATGCCGTAATAATGGCACAAACGGCAGTATTTTTTTGTAAAGGCTCGGTAATTAATTCTATTTCTACATCTATTTCTGCTGCTTGTTCTTTAGTGATTGATTCATATTTTTTGGAAGTAATAATAGTAGGTTGTCCTAGAAATTTATTTCGGTTTAATGTTTGCTGAAGTAAAGTTAGATCACTCAATATTTTTTTAAATTGTTTCGGTTTATCCTTAGATGATAAGGGCCATAGTCTTTTACTGCTACCCCCCGCTATAATCACCGGCTTTATTCTCATATATTTTACAATTATTAATTGAATGAACAATAGAGAGCTTTATAAATAGTTTTAAAAAATATGTCAAGTAAATTCACTATATTGACAGGTTCTACAATAAAAAGTACTCCTGCCTGAATGTTTTGTCTTGATAATAGTGCTAGAGCAGTTTAAACAATTTTGTCCTTCTCTGCCGTAAACCGTAAGTTGCTGGGTAAAATAACCGGGTTTGTTATCACCGTTTACAAAATCTTTAAGGGTAGTGCCACCGGCAGTTATAGCTTTAGCTAATACTTCTCTAATCGATTTAATTAAACTTTCTATTTCATCATCCCTTAAGTTGCTACCTAATTTATCCGGATGAATTCTAGCTAAATAAAGACTTTCTGAAGCGTAAATATTGCCGACTCCGACTATAATTCCATTATCCATAATTAAATTTTTTATCGGTATTTTTCGAGTAATTAGTTTGTTTTTTAAATATCCCAGTGTTAATAAATCAGAAAGCGGTTCTATTCCTAAATCATTAAAAAATTCTTTTTCTAAGAAATTAGTTTTAAAGCTATAAACCATTCCGAATCGTCTAGTATCGTTAAAAATTAACTTTTCACCGTTACTTAAATCAAAAATTACATGATCGTGTTTTTTAGTTTCATAGTTAGAAGGTTGCAGAGTAAATCTACCGCTTATACCTAGATGAACTATTAAAGAATAATCATTATTAAAATCTATAATTAAATATTTTGCACGACGCCTAACATCCAGTATATTAGTATTTGAGATTTCAGAAGCTAAAAGCGGGGATAGCTTATAACGTAAATTATCTCTTTTTAACTCTACATTTTCTATAATAAGCCCGATTAGCTTATCTTTTAGGGAGTTTTTAAGAGTTTCTACTTCAGGAAGTTCCGGCATTTGATACTAATATTTATAATAAAAAACTATGAACCAAACAAATTTTGGCTTTAAAAAAGTAGACTACACTAAAAAACAAGGGTTAGTAAATAGCGTTTTTTCTAATGTCGCCGATAAGTATGATTTAATGAATGACTTAATGAGTTTTGGGTTACATCGCTTATGGAAAGATGAATTTATTAGACAAATTCCAAATCTTAACTCTCATATATTAGATGTCGCTAGCGGTAGCGGTGATATCGCTTTAAAGCTTGCTAAAAAAGCAAGAGATAGAGGCAATAATATTGCTTTAACTTTAAGCGATATAAATGAAGAGATGCTAAAGAATGCTAAGAAAAAAGCAATTGATATTAATTTATTTCAGAACCTTAAATTTACTGTAGCAAGTGCAGAAGAATTGCCTTTTTCAGATAATAGTTTTGATTATTATACTATAGCATTTGGTATTAGAAACGTACCTGACATTAATAAAGCTTTAAAAGAAGCTTATAGAGTTCTAAAACCGATGGGTAAGTTTATATGCCTTGAGTTTTCAAAGGTAAAAGAAAGTTATTTTAAATATTTTTATAAATTTTATTCATTTAGTATTATACCTACCATCGGTCAGGCAATCACCGGTAATAAAGAGGCATATGAATATTTGGTTGAAAGTATCGAGTTATTCCCCTCACAAGACGAGTTTAGAATAATGATTAAAGAAGCCGGCTTTGAGGAAGTCGGTTATAAAAATTTAAGCGGCGGAATAGTTGCTATTCACAGTGCGTATAAGATATGATAAGTAATTTTTTTAATTTAATACGTATTTTCCGTATCATCAGTAAAAAACGAATCCTAGTTGATTCAAGAAACCCTAAATATTTTAGGTTTATCGGTTATATATTAGCTTTATTTTCTGCTCCGTTATCATTATTTAAAAAACCGCGTGAAGATTACGGCAAACGCCTAATAGATTGTTTAAGCGAACTTGGACCTATTTATATAAAATTCGGACAAACTCTTTCGACAAGACCCGATTTAGTAGGAGTAGAGATAGCAGGTTATTTAAGGTTATTACAGGATAGGCTACCGCCGTTTGATGGTGGGGTGGCGAGGAAGTTGATGGATGATGTCATTCTGTGGCTTGACCATGGAATCCATAACAATAACTGGATACCGCGATCAAGTTGCGGTATGACATTATCATACTTCAACGATACGCCCATTGCCGCCGCATCAATCTCGCAAGTACACAAAGCACAGCTCGCAACCGGTGAATATGTTGCGGTAAAAATTCTGCGTCCTGGTATTCATAAAAAATATAACAGAGATATTAAGCTGCTATATTTTCTTGCAAAAATTATCTCAAAATTTTCTAAAGCAAAAAGGCTAAAATTGATTAAAGTAGTTGATAAATTTCATGAAACTATGAGATTTGAGCTTGATTTAAGGCTGGAAGCGGCAGCTTCTTCTGAGCTTATGGATAATATGCGAAATGATATTAATGTGATAATCCCTAAAATATATTGGGACTTAACATCAGAAAATATACTAACTACCGAGTGGTTAGAAGGAACTTCTATATATGATGCTTCGCTGCTAAAAGAATTGGGATTAGAGCCTGCAAAAATAGCTCAGAATTTCACCGTAATGTTTTTCAATCAAGCCTATAGAGATGGGCTTTTTCATGCTGATTTACATGCAGGCAATATTTTAGTGAATAAGCAAGGTAAGATAATTTTACTTGATTTCGGTATTATGGGCAGACTTAAAGAAAAAGATCGTTTAGCTGTTGCCGAAAGTCTATTTGGTTTTTTAAACCGTGATTATAAATTAGTTGCTAAAGTACATTTAAGAGCCGGCTACATCCCATCAAATACCGATTTAGATTTATTCGCTCAAAGTTGTAGAGCAGTTACTGAGCCTATAGTAGGGACACCCACAAAAAATATTTCCATAGGTAAGCTGCTTGCACATTTATTTAAAATCACTGAAGATTTCGGCATGGAAGTACAACCGGAATTATTGTTATTGCAAAAGACTTTGATAATGGTTGAAGGGATAGGCAGACAGCTAGACGGTAATGTTAATATGTGGCAACTCGCCGAACCTTGGATTAAAAAATGGGCAGTGAAAAACTTAAGCCCTGAAGCGAAGTTGCTACGACTGGTAAAGCATTACCTAGATAGCCTAGAGGATATTGTTTGACATATAAAAATTATTAATATTATAGCCTTATATATTAAGAAATTTATTATTATGAAACTAAAAGATTTATTTATTAAACATGCTATTAAAACTCCTTTTTTGGTTGATTGTAAAGACGATAAAATTGTATTTCCTTCAGATAAAGAGCAAGAATACGAAAATAGACTAAAAGAAAAAATAGGCGAGGAAGAGTTTGAAAGATTAATGGATTCAGATAGAATAATTCAATGTCCTGAAAACTTAGAAAATATAGCTTTAGTAAATATAGAAACGTATCCTGATATATCGCTTATAGCAGCGACATTTCTTAATGATGGAAGTGTTGAGAGATAA
>NZ_JWSW01000034.1:0-14609 GCF_000828125.2 Rickettsia asembonensis
GGTATTAAACCTACAAATTAAAGAATTATCATTATTTGAAGAAATGTTATCTACAACATGGTCTAGGTCCAATGAGTGCTATAATTCCTTAATTAAAATATGTGAGTTATTCGTACAAAATAACTATCTATCTTCTATAAAAAATATAAAACCTGAAAATAATAAACCGGTGCAATATTATCAAGAAGCTATAAAGTAGTTAAGTAAATATCCTGACAAGACGGAAGTAATTAAAACTATAGCTAACTGCTATTCTAAAATAGGCGATATATTGAGCGAAGAAGCAGATTATAAGGGAGCTTTAGCTAATTAATAATGCAGCCCTAACATGTAATGAAGAGCTTAAAGAAATGTACGATAAAATCGGTGATATGCTATTTAACTTAGGACGTGAAGATTCAGCTATCATATTTTATAGAAAGAATAATAAATTAGACTCTATATTAGAATGTTATACCAGTCTTATAGATAAGGCTGAAAAGCCTATAAAAAAATATGATTCATATATGGACCAAGGAAACAAACTTCGCTTTCAAAAACAACAGGAAGCAGATGCTGCAGAATCATATTTTAAAGCAGCCGGCGTTGTACATGATCCTCAAAAACAACAAAATTCAGTACTTACGGCATACAATACTTTCTTAGGAAACCCCAATAATAATTCAATTCAACAACTGGATATTTCAGAGCAACAACAAAGAAATGAGTATTTTAAAGATATAATCGGCGATATTATTGATCCGTGACCGTTCTAGTGTTAAACTACTTATTATTCCTCTTTGTTATCCTGTGGTCAAGCGGACCTTGTTGCATGGTTCCTATGTCATTCCTGCGAAAGCAGGAATTCAAAAAAAGTATAAATACAGAAAATTTTTGAAATTAAAAGCTCGATTTATCTCGCTTTATGCTGGATTCCTGCTTTCGCAGGAATGACACCGAGTACTTTTCTTGAGCCATGCAACAACACTGGTCAAACGAACTAGGTGACAGTGAACGGTCACCTTAACAAATCATTAATGCTTACTTTAGATCTAGTAGTTTTATCGACTTGCTTTATGATGACTACACAGTAAAGCCCAGGCTTACCTGCTTCCTTAGCAGGTAATACTCCTGGAACTACAACAGAATAAGCCGGAATTCTGCCGTAAATAATTTCACCTGTATCTCTGTATATTATTTTTGTAGAGCTACCGATAAACACTCCCATACTAATTACTGCTCCTTCTTCTACTATTACCCCTTCTGCTATTTCCGATCTTGCACCGATAAAACAATTATCTTCAATGATAACTGGCTTTGCTTGTAGCGGTTCAAGTACCCCTCCTATTCCCGTACCACCTGAAATATGGCAATTCTTACCGATTTGAGCACATGAGCCGATAGTAGCCCATGTATCAATCATTGTTCCCTCATCTATATAAGCACCTATATTAATGAAAGAAGGCATAATAACGACCTTTTTAGCTATATAAGTACCGGTTCTAACAACAGCTCCGGGAACTTTACGTATAGCTGCTTCTTTGAATATATTTTTATCAGTATCCGCAGAAAATTTAGGAGCAACTTTGTCATACCAACTATTATAATTGTTATTATAAAGTTGCGATTCCGTAGTGATAAAATATAGCAATATAGCTTTCTTTACCCATTCATTAACTTCCCAACTATTTTCTTTCTTTTCACAAACACGAATTGTACCTTGATTTAAGTTTTCTATAATATCATTAAGTGTTTTTTTTAATGTTATAAGCTTTGAAGAATCTTGAAGAAGTTTGTCCTTAATTTGCCAAGCTTCTTCAATTTCTTTAATAAGAGAGGACATATCTTTTAACTGTTTTATTGCCAAAAATAATAAATGAGATTATCATGAAGTCAAACATAATAATTATAATTAACTATGTATATTACTTGCCCAAATTGCCAAACAAGATTTATCGTTACAAGCAATCAAATAGGTATTAACGGACGACGAGTAAAATGTTCCAAATGTAGCCATTTGTGGTATCAAAAATTAGACTATAATACTAGTAAATTAAATGACTTTAAAGATAAAGTAAACACGGAAACTATTAAAACTCCTATTAAAAATCATTATAATGCTAATGTGCCGGTTATTTTACCGTATATTCCTACTAAGAAAAAATATAATATATTTCCAATATTATGGACTAGCTTTATAATTTTTTGTTTAGTGATATTACTAATAGATAGTTTTAAATTTTTAGGTAAATATGATCAATTAAAGATAGAAGAAATTAATTTAGGAAAATCTCATCATATAGGCGGTATGAAGATATTTTATAAATTATCTAATCAGTCTGATTATTTAATTTCTGATCCTATAATCAAAGTTAGAGTAATGGATAGTAATAATCAAGCTTTAGATGAATATGTATCAATTACAAAACTACAAACAAAAATCCCTGCAAAACAAGCAATATATCTAGAAATGAATATTGAAGGGATCCCTGTTACAGCAAAATATATTGATATTGCTATAGGTAATAGATTAGGGCTTTTATTTAAGTAAAGACGGTTGCGTGGACCGGTAAATGCTCTTTATGTCATTCCCGCGAGGCATTTTGCGTGGAATAATTTCACCTCTGTCATCCCATGACTTGATCACGGGATCCAGTTAAAAATACTAAAATTATTAGTATTTTTTATTGTTTTTATGGACCTAGTTAGCAAGCCACGGGGTGACACAGTGGGTTTTACGGTCCACGCAACAAGACCTTCCCGCGAAAGCGGGAATCCAGAAAAAAAGTATAAATACAGAAAATTTTTGAAATTAAAAGCTCGATTTATCTCGCTTTATGCTGGATTCCTGCTTCCGCAGGAATGACATCGATATCCACGCAACAATGCCTCCTCTCAATGACAACTCGGTATCCACACAGGCAATATTTAGGCTATGTAACAACGTCACTTAAAAATAAAAATACCCATAAGCTAACTTATGGGTATTACTAAAGATATAATAATTTTTATTATCGCGTATTAGGAAACACCACAATTTGAGCTATTAGTACCACTTGATACCATATTAACAATATCTGGAGCTTTAAATAATATAATGATTGCAGTAACTACTACTAAAGCTACTTCCCACTGCAATTTTCCTCTTAATGTTTGAATTCCCAGAACAATTATACCGACAACAGCTATACCTTTTGCAGTATTACCTCTGAATACTTTAATTAACTTACACAATGTATCACCTACAGGATCGCCGACGCTACCACTACCTAAGCTATCAAAAGCTACCATAATAATAGCCACGCTTAGAATAGTAAATAGTATGCGTAATGATAGATTATAATCTATTAATTCTTCGTTTAATTTACGAATAGGAAAGTTCATATGTTTTACCTCAATAAAATAATTAAGCATTTAAAAAGTAATGTATAATTTATTTATATATAAATCAACTCCTAAATATATGCAATTCTAATTAATATGCAAAAATATTTTAAAAACACTTATTTTAAGTAACATTATAATCACATATAGTATAATTTAGCTTCCAAATATATAAACAAACGTAAATAAAAATAACCAAACCACGTCTACAAAATGCCAGTACCATGCAGCAAATTCAAACCCTAAATGTCCATTACCTTCTGTAGTAAAATCTCCTCTTTTTGCTCTAAAGTAGCAAACTATTAGAAATATAGTACCTATAATTACATGAGCTCCATGAAAACCCGTGGCTAAATAAAAATTAGAAGCATATATACCATCCGTGAATTTAAACGCCGCATGATAATATTCATATGCTTGCATAGTTGTAAAAAATATTCCAAGCAATATGGTAAGAGCAAGTGCAGTTACGCAATCTTTTTGATTTTTTTCTTCTAAGGCGTAGTGAGCCCAAGTAACGGTAGTACCCGATAAGAGTAGTATTAAAGTATTGATAAAAGGAATATCAAATGGATCAAAAGTTTTAATTGTAGGTGGAGGCCAAATTCCCTGCTTTACAACCCATACACCGTCTAAAAGACCTACAGGTGATAGACTTGATTTAAAAAAAGAAGCAAAAAATACACCAAAAAATACTATTTCCGTTAAAATAAATAATGCCATACCTATTTGTAAACCTTTTCTAACAGGACTAGTATGCTGATGTTCGACTATTCCTTCTTTCACTACATCTCTCCACCAAGAATATAAACAGTAACCTACTGAAATAACTCCTGCAGATAAAATATATATATTAAATTTGTAGCCATGCATGAACGAGACGCCACCTATAACCAAAAGAAGTAAAGCAAAGGATGTTAGGACGGGCCAAGGGCTTGGGTCTACTATATGGAATAAGTGCGATTTAGTCATAGGATGTGAATTTGGATTCATATTTTATTTTATCATTTTCTAATTATACTTACGAATAGATATACGAAGATCAACTTGGAAAAGAGCAAGGAGTCTGTAGGTCGAGGAGCAGAACGTATAATAAACATTCAGTATTCGAGGACTTACAAAGACGAGATAGTCAATTTTTCAAGTTCTATCTTAGTATATAAGTAAATATAAATTATTATCGATGTAAAAGCAAATTCTAGAAGCAGATTATATAGAAAATATACCTCGTAACTCAGAATTATTATTTATTATTAATGACAACTAAAATCTCTTGACTCTTTATATTATTCAACTAATATATAGACCGCTAATAATGTTTAAGCTCCATTGTTGCAAGACCAATCTGTCAAAACTTAATATTAAGTTATGCCAGGTATCTATATTATAAGTGAGTAAAATCATGAAGTATAATGGAGGTTGTTGTCTTACAGCAACGGAGCTTAACCCCTGGCACCTTTATTTATTAATTCTAGATTAGGTTTAGGCATAAATTAAATAAAGGAATTACGAGTAGTATTAGCTTATGTTTAATAAAAATGAAGATTTATTAATTCTAAAAAATACAAATGTAAAAAATAAAGAAAAAATTAGAAAAAAGTTTTTCTTTTCATCACCGTTTTTAATAATATTATTAAAGTTTTTTTATTATCTTCTTAATATCTTAGAAATAAAATATTTCTAGATTTTTCAACTAATTAAGCTGTTAACTCTAAATTTTCTTACTTAAAATTATAGAGATACGACAAATTATCTTCACTATTTTACTAGTTATTTCTGCAAATACTGCCTTAGTACTATCATTCATTATAGCAATATTTTTATGTTCAATTTCATCAAGTCGAAATTTAATAATATTATTTAATAATTCCGGCTCAACATTTTTATTTTCTAAATAATTTATTTGCTGTTCATAATGTTTTTCTATTACTTCTTCTACACTCTCGGTAACAAGCATCGCCGTTTTTATTCCCATCAAGGAAGATAAAGCACCAAGTAAAAATCCGTAATGATGCCAAAAAAATAATAAAAACGTGGGTCTTACTTCTTTTTCTAGTAATTTTTTTTCAAAATAATTTAAATGTACATCTTCGTGTTCAAGCATTTCTTTAATTAATATATGATCATTCTGAGATTTGATATATTTTAGCTGCCCTTGATAAATTCTTTTTGCCCCATACTCCCCGGCATGATTAACTCTAATTATTTCGTGAATTTGTTTGTCAGGGTCAGAAAAATCAGGTCTTGGCATATAATATATACTACTTTTAAAAGAAGTTTAAAATTAGGTAGACGAAGTTTAATTTGGAAAGGAGCAAGGCGTTTTATATTAGACCTCTTGCATAACGTAGCTAATAAGGAGGAATTTGAAGGAGACACTTCACCTCGAACCGCAGCCAGCGTACACCTTAGTACGTGAGGATTCGAGTACCAGATCGACGTACAAATTACCCTTAGAAGCAAGTTATGCAAGAGGTCTATTTTTTGACCACAGCGTACATACAAGTAACGTGAGGATCAAAAAATATAAAACAACGACGCCAATTTTTCAAATTAAACGAGTATACTCTGTAATAAATCGAAACCAGCAGGATTTAATTTATAATCTACCTCCGCTTGCTGTAACAATTTTAAAGTCTCTAAACATTCAGTTAGGCTAAGACTGTTTGCTATCTTTGTAAAATCATTAATATATTGATAGAAAATCGGTGGTGATAATGATTTTATTGCGAGTTCCACACTCTCACCGTTTTTTATTTTCGACAAAACTATATATAAATTTAAATAATGCCTTATTAATGCTCTAATAATTAAAACTTCATTGATATTTTGTTTTTTTAATATTTCCAGCTCTTGCAGAAAATTACTATAATCTTTTTTTGAAAAATACATTGCTAAATCAATGCCGTTTGCCGTAATTTCGCTACTTATAACTTTTAGAACATCGTTTAAATTAATTTCTCTTCGATCATGAACAAAATATATCAATTTATTTATTTCGCTACAAATTAAATCATGATCACCTTTTAAATGAGCTTTTAAATAAGTGATAGCCTCTTTACTTATAATTTTATTAGTTTTTTCTACTTTACCTAAAATAATTCGTTCAATTTTTGCTTCATCGTCATGATAACAAGCAACTGCCGCTAAATATTCTTCTGTTTCAAAGAACTTTTTAAAGCTCCCGCTTGAAGTAATTTCCTCACCTATAAATACAGGGAAATTTATATAATCATTGTTTAGAATTGTTTTTAAATTCTTATCGATTGAATTCCCAACCGATCTAATTTTAATTAATTCTTTTTGACCAAAAAAATTAGGCGAATTAAGTAATATTTCTAAAGATGAACTATTAAGATCTGAGTATTCTATAGAAGTTTGTAGCATATTTAGGCTTTTTACTAAATGCTTACAAATTTTTTCTATATAGCCTTTATCAGGACCATATAGTAAAAGAGCTCTAATCTTTCCGGCTTTTATTAGTTCAAATAATCTACCTATTTGTGAAAAATAAAATTTCATAGCTTAACTATTTCCGTGTAAAATATAAAATTAATCTGCTACGAATTTCTTCTGCTGCTTGATATGCCAAGTCTATTCCTGTTTCATCTCTTTCAACATTTGTTGCATATGGTGTGAAAATAGCATTATATGACGTGTTTTGGTAAAACTTCTCTTCAATTAAAACTTTTTGGCTTTCTATATCAATTAATTTATACCTAACTAATTGATTAATATATTCCCTTAAAACATTGGAGTTTTTTTCAATAGTAGCAGGCATAGTTGTTGCGATAAGCTCCGCTTTAAGCAGGTATTTTGCTTTTGCTTTCTGAGGTAAAATACTAGTTAAACGATGATAAAACTCAGCTCCTTCAATTGTTCTAATCGGTTCAACTTTAATAGCTTCTAAATCATTATTCCTACTGTATTTTTCACTATATACCGGTTTTAAATTACAACTACTCATTAGAAAGAATATAATTACTACAAATAAAGAACGCATATACTAGATTAAGATTGGTTTTTTATATTAATAACAGCTTATTTCGATTTTGTGAAAGAAAATTATACTAATTAGCATTTGTTAATACTTATAGTAATTATATATTAATTTATGTTGACATAAATAAGACTTATATATTGTGTGCCGCTTCAAAATAATTTTAAGGTATTAGATGTTATTAGATAAACTCGTTCTAGGTATTTCAATAGAAGTAATAGCAGCATTGGTAAAAATAAAAACATATTGTTTTTTCCCAAAAAAAGAAAAAGTAACTTTAACAAAATATAACTCAACAGAAAATATTGAAGCACTCAAAGTAAATACAGATGAAGCTAAAACTGTAAAGATTACAAAAGAGGATTTAGAAAAATCTTTTGAGTTATATGAAGAAAAATTGACAATATTAGCACAAAAACTATCATCACAAACATCAATTAGTTATGATGATTATAACCCTGTAACAGAATATTATTATGTTGAAGCCCTAGGAAAAGAAACACCTGTCACTGAATTATAATTTTTAAGCTTAAAATACTTTATAGGTAAGTTTTACATACTTACCGTTTTTTATTAAAGATCTCTCTACATCTTCCTTGCAAATCTAATACTCTATATTAAATTTACAAGGAAGATGCTCGCTTTAAATTAAGCCGTTTACATTTAAGCTTTTTAAAACTCATCACTATTTGTAGGATTAGTTTGTCCACCTAATTTATACCCCATATATTCTTCAAAAGCTTTTTCCAAATTGCGCTCTATAGGAAGACATTTTGGAGGGATTATAGGAACAAATTTGGGTTTTTTTATAAGAAAATCCATAACATTTCGTTCATACTCTTGTAATATTTTTAGTATTTCTTTACTAGTATTATAACATGACGGAGTAAGACCTGAAGCATCTTTTTTTGTTACTAAAATAGGTTCTTCATTTAATAAAATTTCAATAATTTCTTTTTTATTATTAACCCCTGCAACTGCCGAATGTAATACTGATAAACCCTGAGGAGTCGTAGAATTTATAGAATCTCGATTTACTTTTAAGATCTCTATTACCAACTTTTTTTACCATGTTCCGCTGCTTCGTGTAATAAAGCATTGGGATTATTTTCAATACATACCTTTAATGCACTATTAAAAATTGCTATACCGTCTTTTGTTTTATCTTTAAGTAATTTTGCCAACTCGTCTATATCGCTCTTTACTGATGTGGATTTCATTTCTATATCTGAATCGGGCGAATCTGGCCCCGGAGATTTATCTAAAGCCGATGTAGATAAAGTAGGTATTTGTTGTTTTTTCATTAATTCTCCTAAATTTATCAATGACGCAAATAGCAAATTATTACATAATCCGCTATTCGCATTAAATATCTATATTTTTGATTAGGAATAATATCTCTACTTCTCCGGAGAATCTCCCAAAAGACTATACCGTTCATGTTCTTTTGAATAACAAGATTGCATTATTCTTTCTAAATCTTTATGAGAGATATACTCTTCTAAACCAGAGACTAATTGGTTCATGCTATTAATTAAAGCACATTCTTTATCGTTACGTGCTAACGTCAGAATATTCTGTAAATTTGAGCTGCCTGTTATATCTAATAAATATGGTTTACAAATTCCTAATTTATTATTTTTGTGTAGGTACTTAAAATAATTTAATATATTTTCAGCATTGCATAATTCTTCATTATATATGGTATCTTGCTTAGTCATTAATTTTCCTAAATTTATAAATTGTTAATTAGTTTTTTCCGTCATTGCGAGCAGGCATTGTTGCGTGGACCGTAAAACCCACTGTGTCACCTAGTTGCTTGACCACGGGATGACAGAGGTGAAATTGATCCACGCAGCCTAAGGCTGCTCACAATGACGACTTTAGTATTCATGTAGGAATATTATAGTATAGTGAACAACACTGAGCTAATTTGCAATTCTCCTAAAATTAAGATTATAAATTTAGGAGTAATAACACAACAAACTAAGTTGAATTGATTGTAACTTAATTGATTAAAAATTGTTAATTTATCACAATCGATTAGTTACTGAAGTTTTATATTTTCCATATCCCAATCATGAGAAACAGTATTATACTTTAATATATAAGGCTTGGTATCTATAGAATCCAAGGTTACATCGGCAATCATATCATCATGTGAGGAGATAAGTTCGTTATAACCGAAATTAGCGTAATAAGGTTGATAATTTTTAAATCTAACCGTTATAAATTTCTCTTTAGTAATAGCAGGTAAGAATTTCACCAAATCTTCAAGATTACTTAAAGCCAAATCTTTCATCTCAAAAATTTGTAATCTATAAACATTTTTATAATCTTTGGTAAAGAATGTCGGTATAGAGCTAAAGCTACTACCGGATTGAACGGAAGCTATACTTAAAGCTTTAAGCGGGATACCTGATTTATTACTAAAATAATCATCGGCTTCAAAAAATACCGCACCGCCGAAATTTATCATTTTAGCGATTTTATTATTGTTCACATCATATAAATCTACTGCTTGTTCTAGCTTTTTTCCGTCACGAAATATAGTAAGTTTAATAGCTATTCCTTTAAAATTATCCATTTCTCTATCAAATAATGCTAGATTACCGCCGAGTTCCTTATCATTAACTGCCCAAATAATATCACCGGCTTTTAAAGATTTTTCAGCAGGCGAACCGGCCAGAACTGCCTTAACGCTTATCACCCTATTTCTACTATCAGGAAATTTATTTATATATTTATCCATTTCTTCTTTAGGGAAATTATGATGTCTAACTGCTTTATTTAAAGAATATAACTCGCTTATTATTCCTATATGCTTTCTGCTTGGTTGTTTATTATTCTTTAAACTTTCTAAGGTGCGAGCTACATAATCACCGTGCAGTGCTAGAGAATGAGTTTTACCGCCGCCGTATAATACTCCTATAGCCTCAATCTTATCGTTTAGTACCGGTGAACCGCTAGCACCGCCGGTAGTATTTAAATTAATAACGTAAGTGCATTGCGGCATTAAACCTTCAATATTGTAAAGATCGGACAAATAACCGGTATGGAAAGAAAAACCTTTTGCTTCCGTGTTACCGACTACAAAAACCTTTTGATTTAATTTTGGAATCTCATTTGAGAAAGCTATTTGTGTTGCCGATGCCGGTATATCTTTGCTCTCTACTTTTAAAACGGCATAATCCTGCCAAATATCGTAATAGATAAGTTTTGCTTCTGCCTGCTCACCATTATAAAAAGTAACAAAATAAGTTCCGATAGACGCACCGCCGACAACATGAGTATTAGTTATTATATAACCGTTGTTCTTATCGTTAATAAATCCGGTTCCTGTCCAACTACTTGTATCATCATATGCAGATACGGCAATTCTAGTATCAATTGTTACGATTGCTTTCTTCGCTTTTTCAAATATAGCACTGCTTGCTTCAGAAGATGCTAAAACTATATTATTTAGGAAAACTAAATTAATAATAAATAAAAGTTTTAGTAAAATAGGTAGTTTTTTCATTTTCACCTCTTGTAAAATCATTTAAGCCGCACTATATCAAATAAAAAGTCATAATAAAATAAAAAAAAAGAAAACGAGGAATCTTATGGGAAAAGTAATAGGTATCGACCTTGGGACTACTAACTCTTGTGTTGCGGTCATGGAAGGTAAAGAGCCAAAAGTAATAGAAAATTCAGAAGGCGAGAGAACTACGCCGTCAATAATAGCTTTTGCAAACGGCGAAAAATTAGTCGGGCAGTCTGCTAAGAGACAAGCAGTAACCAACCCTCGCAATACTATATATGCAGTAAAACGATTAATCGGTAGAAATTTCACCGATCCTATGGTTAAGAAAGACCAAGATATCGTACCGTATAATATAATTAAAGCCGATAACGGTGACGCATGGGTCGAAGCTGATAACAATAAATATTCACCAAGCCAAATTAGTGCTTTTATTTTACAAAAAATGAAAGAAACCGCAGAGAATTATTTAGGCGAAAAAGTAACACAAGCAGTAATAACCGTGCCTGCTTATTTCAATGATGCACAACGTCAAGCAACAAAAGATGCCGGTAAAATAGCAGGTCTTGAGGTCCTTAGAATAATCAACGAACCGACTGCTGCAGCTCTTGCTTACGGTTTTGATAAATCGGCAAGTAAAACTATTGCAGTATACGATCTTGGCGGCGGAACGTTTGATATTTCAATTCTTGAAATCGGTGACGGTGTTTTTGAAGTAAAATCAACAAACGGTGATACATTCCTTGGCGGTGAAGATTTCGATACAAGAATATTAAACCATTTAATAGATGTATTCAAAAAAGAAAGCGGTATAGATTTACGTAACGATCCTTTAGCACTTCAGCGTTTAAAAGAAGCAGCGGAAAAAGCCAAGAAAGAACTATCTTCTGCAGTAACTACCGATATTAATTTGCCTTATATTACGGCTGATAGTAGCGGTCCAAAACATTTAAATCTTAAATTTACTAGAGCAGACCTTGAAAAGTTAGTAGATGATTTAATTGAGAAAACTATTGAACCTTGCCGTAAAGCATTAAAGGATGCAGGTTTAAAAGCTTCTGATATTCAGGAAGTAGTACTTGTCGGCGGTATGACCAGAATGCCGAAAGTACAAGAAGCCGTAAAGAAATTCTTTGGGCGCGAACCGCATAAAGGCGTAAATCCTGATGAGGTTGTAGCACTTGGTGCTGCTATTCAAGGCGGAGTACTTAATAAAGAAGTAACGGATATATTATTATTAGACGTTACGCCTTTATCTCTTGGTATTGAAACCCTTGGTGGCGTATTTACAAGGTTAATCGATCGTAATACTACTATACCTACTAAAAAAAGTCAGGTATTCTCAACTGCTGACGATAATCAGCATGCCGTAACTATTAGAGTGTTTCAAGGTGAACGTGAAATGGCAGCTAGTAATAAATTACTTGGTCAGTTTAATCTTGAAGGCATACCTCCTTCACCGAGAGGTGTTCCACAAATAGAGGTAACATTTGATATTGACGTTAATGGAATAGTGCATGTTTCGGCTAAAGATAAAGCAAGCGGTAAGGAGCAGAAAGTAACTATTCAGGCTTCCAGCGGTCTTAGCGATGCCGAAATCGAACAAATGGTTAAAGATGCTGAGCAGAATGCCGATGAAGATAAAAAGCGTAAGGAACTTATTGAAGCGAAAAACGCTGCCGATAGTTTAGTTTATTCTACTGAAAAGAGTCTTACTGAGTATGGTGATAAATTATCATCAGAAGATAAAGGAGCTGCTGAAGAAGCACTATCTGCTTTAAAAGCCGTTCTTGAGTCGGAGGATGCTGCTTTAATTAAAGAAAAGACAGAGAGCTTAACTGCAGCTAGTATGAAAATCGGTGAAGCAATGTATAAAGCACAAAACGAAAGCCAGCCTACTGAAGAAAATACTGCTAACGATGAAAAAGTAGTAGATGCCGATTTTCAGGATGTAGAGAAGAAGTAATATACTGAATTTGTCATCACGGACGTGTTAAGCAAAGACCTGTGTCATGCCGTGGCTTGACCACGGGATCCAGAAAAATAAGTCTATTAGTAGACTTATTTTAAAGTCTTTTTTAAGAAAAAAATTATAAAACTGGATGCCGTGGTCAAGCCACAGCATGACATAGTCATATAAAACAAATATATAACATAATTTCATGTCACAAGATTATTACAAAATACTAGGCGTTAGTAAAACAGCTAGCCAAGCTGACCTTAAAAAAGCCTACCTTAAGCTAGCCAAGCAATATCACCCTGATACTACTGACGCTAAAGATGCTGAAAAGAAATTTAAAGAAATAAATAGTGCTTATGATGTTCTAAAAGACGAGCAGAAAAGAGCCGCTTACGACCGCTTTGGGCATGATACTTTTCAAAATCAACAGTCACGAGGGGGAGAAGGAAATCACGGTGGTTTTCATCCTGATATTAATGATATTTTCGGCGACTTCTTTAGTGATTTTATGGGAGGTGCTAGAAGAAAGCCTACCTTAAGTAAGGCTAGAGGTTCGGATTTAAAATATGATCTGACAATTAACCTAGAGGAAGCATTTCACGGTATAGAAAAAAATATTAGTTTTTCTAGCGAAGTAAAATGCGATACTTGCCACGGCACTGGTTCTGAAAAAGGTGAAACCATAACTACTTGCGATGCTTGCGGCGGTGTTGGAGCGACTAGAATTCAGCAAGGATTCTTTACGATCGAACAAGCTTGTCATAAATGCCAAGGTAACGGACAAATTATAAAAAATCCTTGTAAGAAATGTCATGGCATGGGACGTTACCATAAGCAACGAAATTTATCAGTAAATATTCCTGCCGGTGTTGAAAACGGTACTAGAATAAGACATACCGGAGAAGGAGAAGCAGGTATTAGAGGCGGAAATAGCGGTGATTTATACGTTGATATAGCAATAAAACCACATGATATTTATAAAGTAGATGGAGCAAATCTACATTGTAAACTACCTATTAGTTTTGTGAATGCCGCTCTTGGAGGAGAGATAGAAGTACCGGTAATTGAAGGCGGGAAAATCAACTTAACAATTCCGGCAGGAACACAAAACGGTGACCAATTAAGGCTACGCAGCAAAGGTATGTCTAAAATGAGGTTAACTATTAGGGGTGATATGCTTACACATATTCATGTCGAAGTACCTAAAAATTTATCTAAAAAACAACGTGAACTACTAGAAGAATTCAAAAAAGAATCCATAAATGAGAAAGAAAATGACGGTAGCTTTTTTAATAAAATGAAAAGTCTATGGTCATGAATTTTATTTAACTTTCCTATAGAAATGAAACCTCCGATGTTATAAAATATTATAGTCATATGTCATTCCCGCGTGGCATTGGCATTGTTGCATTACTCAGTAAACCCCACTATGGAAGTGTTGAGAGATAAGGAATTAAGCAGAGAATTACAGGAAGGATATTTTTTTAGAAAAATTTGTGTTTAAATTTAAGATAAATTTTGGTCAGTATATACAAAATTAGTAGAAATTTTGTTACTATCTATGCGTTATCTATGATAATATTAGTTACCCGTTAAAACGGTTAATCGTTTCAAATTAAAACATATAGCCTTCATAAATTCAGAGAATTGATTTTTGACAATACCAATATATCTGACATATTTATTATCTTGTGAAAATACTCTTTCAAAAGGTGCTCTAATTTTTGTATAATATTTATCAAGGTCAAAATTCTTATCTTGCA
>NZ_JWSW01000035.1:0-14095 GCF_000828125.2 Rickettsia asembonensis
TCAACACTCCCTTTATGTCATTCCCGCAGAAGCGGTAATCCAAAAAATAACTTTAATACTGCTATAAAATTACTATTAATTGATAAAATAAACCTAAAAAAACAAGTTTTTTATAGTTTTTACTGGATTCCTGCTCTCGCAGGAATGACAAAAACCGAGCCATGCAATAACGTCTACGGCTCCTCGCAATGACGGCTTAGGTATCCACACAACAAAGCATACTTAAAGATTAACTTCTAACAAATGATGGTTTTTGTGAATTTCTGCCGCTCAAAACTTTTTGAACCTGCGTGACCTTTGTAGCATCTCGTTCGCTTCTAGTTTTTAGAGTTTTTGGTTTAGTACTAACATCACTAGAAAATCCAGAGTCACTATCACTACTACTATAACTCCTGGCTGCTTCTCTTGCTGCGTAAACTGAAGCAACATCCTTGTATTGCTCATACGAATTAGACATATGAGAATTAATACTACTTCCAAGTTTAGTAATACGATCAATTTCTTCTCGGCTTATCTCCTCAAATAGAATTTTAGGTTTTTCTGCTGTGTCTGATATAGAGTTGCTTATAGGAGCATTTGGCCTAAAACTCTGAAATGTCATTTGCGGTTTTGTTATTTTAAGTTCTTCTGCTGTGGGTAGGCTCTCCGAACAAAATAATCTCTTGTGTACTTCTTCTGTAGCTGATATAGAATCGTTTATAGGTTCATTTGATCTAAAACTTTCTGAGTTTGAGGGTATTGTTGGAATATCAACTTTTAAACTTGTAGTATTAGAGCGTTTTTGATTAGGCTTTTTTATAGTTGCAAAACTAGGTGTTTCATTTTGAGTAATTGGCAAAATTAAATCATTAGATTTAAGGTCTACCAACTTATTATATACCCGATACTGCATATCTTTAGGAAATTGACTTGCTTGTGCGTTTATATCTTTTTCCTTATTTTCAATTAATTCCTCAAATTTATGCTTCGTTTTATATAATTGTTCATCAATCTTTCTAATTGTTCTAGTATTACTTTCTTTGTTTTTTGCTAAAACCTGCTCACTATTATTTACAAAAACACTTTTAACATTTTGCCAAATATTATTTAATTTTTCAAAAAATGTATAAGGTATTTCTTCCCTAATTTCAGCAACCCGTTTTTGTATTTCCTTAAGTTCTTTGATATTAGAATTCTCAGATATTAAATTTTGGATGTTTTGTTTTGTAGCATTTAAAGAATTATATTGTTTCTCTAGTTCTTCAGCCTTAATAAATTGTAAAGGATTTGTCATATTTAGAGCTGAGAATCTTTCAGGTTTACTCTTATAACTAAAATATACTTCCAATAATCTTTCTCTTTGTTCTTTAGATAAATCTTTCTTTGTTAAATCCTTAAAATTTTTTTCGATTTCTTCTTGTAATTCTTGCTTTAAAGGTGCAAATTTTTCCGCTATATTATATATCTTATTATCAATATCTTTTAATATTTTGTTATTATACTTTATTGCTTCATTTGTTAACTGTTCTTCACTTTTTACAAAAATATACTTTACATTAGAAACTGTTTTTACAAGTCTTTTAAACCAAGGCAGTGATATATTATGTTCTTTTTCTAGTTCTTTAGTTTCATTTTGTATTTCGATTAAACCTTGCAACTTCTTATTTTGTTCGCATAATTCATTTACTTGGCTTAATATAGTATTTAAAGCATTATTTTCTTGTGCTAATAATTTATTTATATCTATTTCTTTAGCCACGCCATACACCTACTATAAATTAATGTCGGCATTATAGTAAATTTCTTGTACAAAAGCAAAGGGAAAGTTAATTTATGTTAATATATTCTCAATAAATGAAAAGTAGATAAACGAGTATAGTTAACGTAATTTTAAGGATGATAAGCCTATAAGAGCAAATATAACTGAAATAATCCAAAATCTTATTACGACTTTTGATTCTGCCCAACCGTGTTTTTCAAAATGATGATGGAGCGGTGCCATTTTAAATATTCTTTTTCCTTTAGTAGCTTTAAAATAATATACCTGTAAAATTACGGATGCAGTTTCAATAACAAACAAGCCGCCGACAATAGCTAAAACTATTTCATGCTTAGTAATGACACTAATAATGCCAAGTACACCACCAAGACTTAGACTACCGGTATCGCCCATAAAAACTTCTGCCGGTTGTGCATTAAACCACAAAAATCCAAGACAGCTACCGACTAATCCCGCACATAATACCGCTAACTCTCCGGTATTCGGTATATAGGTTAGTTGCAAGTAATTTGAGTAAATTAGATTTCCTACTAAATAACTTATTAAAGCAAAAGAACCGGCAGTAAAAGCAATAGGAACAGTAGCAAGACCATCAAGCCCATCCGTTAGATTCACGGCATTAGAAGAGCCGACTATAACAAATATAGCAAAAACTATATAAAAATAACCAAGATCCAAACTTAAATTTTTAAAAAACGGTACGTTAAGTAAATGACTTGGATTTTTATTAGTATATTCTAGTAAAACACATATGATTAAACTGATAATTCCTTGCAGTAAAAGCTTACTTTTTCCCCTTACCCCGTAATGGTTATTTTTAGTTACCTTAGCATAATCATCCATAAATCCTATAATACCGAAGCTAATAAAACCAAATAACGTAATCCAAATATATTTATTAGTTAAATCAGCAAGTAATAAAGTAGAGAGACAACTAGACAAAATAATCATAATGCCTCCCATTGTCGGAGTACCTGCTTTTGTTTGATGCGATTCAGGTCCGTCTGAGCGTATAGGCTGACCATTTTTTTGAAGAGATCGTAGAAATTTTATTAATATCGGACCCGTGATAAAGCTAAAGCTTAGAGTTATAATAATAGCAAGACCGCTACGAAAAGTAATATAGTGAAATAAATTAGCTATATGTGAATTATGAATGTGAGGAAGTAAAAGATTATATAACATTTGTAGATTTAAGGTATTATTGTATAGCTAGAAAAACGCACTCGATGTCATACCGTGGCTTGACCACGGTATCCATCTTTTCACTAGACCACGTGGTCAAGCCACAGGGTGACAACCATTTTACCAAACCACACAACATTAAAAATATCCTAGTGTATTTATTTATAATAATCAACAATCTTATCAAGTTTTACGCCTCTTGACCCTTTTATTAAGATAAGCTCATTACTTTCAAATAAATCCGTGATATGCGTAATTAATTCATCAACATTTTTAAAGTATTTTTTAGCTATTTTGGGAGGTAGTAAATCATAAATATATTTAGTATTTACTCCTACTAAATAAACTTTAGAACACCCGGCATTTAGTATATAAGGTATTAGTTCTTCATGTAGCGGTTTAGAGCTTTCCCCCAGCTCTAACATACCGCCTATTATAGCGGTTTTATTCTCGGCAGGTACTTGTTTTAAATATTCTAATGCAGCTTTCATTGACTGCGGGCTTGCGTTATAGTAATCACAAATTACACGACAATTTTGTATATTGATAATCTCCCCTCTTCCTTTAGTAGGAGCAATATCTGCTAAGTGATTTGCAGCTATCTCTATATTTTTATCTAATATATCGATAATTAAAAGTACACCGGTATAATTTTCAGCAAAATGCCGAGGAATGAACGGTATAGTTATCTCTAAGGACTTATTATTTATCTTATACTTTAAGTGGACTTGCTCTCCTAGGGTCTCATATAAAACTAATTGTGCAGGTGTAGTAGTATTGTTGTATAGCTCATATTTTTTTGTCATTGCGAGGAAATTACATAGTAATTGACGAAGCAATCCAGTAAAAAATACTAATTTATAGCATTTTTTATTATTTTTTCTGGATTGCCACGCAGTCTTCGACTGCTCGCAATGACGATTGAGAAACCTTGAAACAGCAGTTGATTTTATAGATAATGTTCCAAAACTATATATTTTATCAATAGAAAGGTTTTTTAATATCGATAATATTTTGCTATAACAATTAGTATCGGCATTAATAACGGCAATATCATTTTTGCTAAAATTTTCAAAAATTTCACATTTAGCTTCAGCTATCTCTTCAAGCGAGTTAAAAAATTCTAAATGAGCCTCCGAAATATTAGTAATCATGGCAATATTCGGCTTTAATATTTGAACCAGTTCCCTTATCTCGCCTTTATGGTTCATGCCAAGCTCAAAAATGGCATATTCCGTATCATCAGCCATTGATGCAAGATTAATAAGCATACCGAGTTTGTTATTGAAATTACCTCTGCTAACAAAAACTAGGGAATCATGTTGCAATAATATCTTCAGTGCTTCTTTAGTGGAGGTTTTACCGACACTACCGGTGATAGCTATGAATTTAGCTTTTGAATTCTCTCGTTTATATAAAGCCATTTTTTGTAGAGCCTCAAAACAATCATCAACTAGGATAATTTTATCTTTATCATTTATCTCTACTTGCTTACTAACAATTACGGCTGCCGCTCCTTTATCTATTGCATCTAGAACATAATCGTGACCGTCTCTATTACCTTTAAGTGCTATAAATAAGTCACCTTTTTTAACGTCTTTGGAGTTGAATTGCACCTCATTACAATTGATAGAATTAGAGATTGTTATACCGAGAGCAGCACTTAAAATTTTAGAGTTCCAGATCATATGTTTTTGTTATTTATGTGTTGTTGTATGGCTTGTTTATGTCATCCCCGCATGGCATTGCCCACGTGTATGCCCAACCCATCATCGCAAGCATTTGCTGGTGTTGTTGCGTCAAGACGTTGCCTTTCCTTACAATGACGTTAGTTTTCTCACAATTTCAGCATCATCAAAAGGTAATTTCTTATCGCCTATAATTTGGTAATTTTCATGACCTTTGCCGGCAATTAATAAAATATCATCTTGTTTTAAATTATTTATCCCGTATTTAATAGCTTCTTCTCTATTTGCTATTTCCGTATAATCCGCTTTCTCTATACCGCTTATGATTTCAGCTCTGATCAATTTTGGGTCTTCATGACGTGGGTTATCATCGGTAATTATGACGTTATCAGCGAGTCTTGCAGCTATCTGCCCCATAAGACTTCTTTTTGTTTTATCACGATTACCGCCACAACCAAAAACTACGTTTAGCTTACTATCACGTAATTTAACATTTTTCAGTTCCGTTAAAGCTTTTTCAAGAGCATCCGGAGTATGGGAATAATCAACAAAAATATTAGTGTTGCCTATTCGCTCCATTCTGCCTTTTACCGGTTTAACTTGGGTTAGAATTTCGATTATTTTATTAAAATCAAATCCGATATAATGAATGCTAAGAGCGGCAATTAACAAATTGCTAGCCTGAAAACTACCGATTATCGACGTATGGAAATTATATGCTTTATCATTAAACGTAAAATTAATATCCTGTCCTTTTAAAGAACCATTAATTTTAGTTATTTGTACATCATCTTTTTTTCCAACAGTGATAAATTTAATATTATGGTTACGCAGATAATCTTTAATAAACTCTATTTCTTCTATATCGGAATTTAATATTGCAAGACCGCCTTGTAATAAATGCTCGGTAAATAATTTCAGTTTGGCTAATAAATAATTTTCTTTTGTATGGTGATAATCTAGATGATCCTGACTAAAGCTAGTAAAACATGCGATATTTACTTTTATTTCCCCAAGTCTTGCTTGATTAAAACCATGACTAGAAGCTTCAAAAGCTAAATATTCTATATTGTTTTCAGCTAAATTATGAGCAATTTTTCTAAAGCTTAAATAATCAAGCGTGGTTAATTCCGGCACATCATTTATAAGATTATCGCAGCCAAAAATCTCTACCCCTATCGTACCTATAGATGCGGCTTTTTTTCCAAGTAATGAATATGTTTGAGCTATATAGGACACTACCGAGCTTTTACCGTTAGTACCGGTTACGGCTATTAGATTCTTTGGTTTTTTAGGATAAAAGATTTCTATAGCTTCATATAAAGCTGCTTGTACATCTTCTACGTAAATTACTTTATCTATACTAGATTTCTTTTCGTTGTCCGTAATTACTAATGCTACCGCCTGATTTAAAGCATCATTTATAAAATCATTTCCATCGACATTTTGTCCTTTAATCGCAAAAAAGATATCATTCTCCTTAACGGTTTTAGAATTAATCGACAAACCTTTTACTTTATGTTTTTGGAATAATTGTTTTAGGTTATGGGGCATGGTTATTATTTCTATTACATTCTATGTCATTCCCGCGTAGGCGGGAATCCAGAAAAAAAGTATAAATACAACAAATTTTTGAAATTAAAAGCTCGATTTATCTCGCTTTACACTGGATTCCCGCTTTCGCGGGAATGACATAGAAGAGTGCAGGAAATAACATAATTATGCCTACACCTCCGATAAATTCCAAAGTAACTGATTTGCCTCGGTAATTATATTTTTATCTACTAATTTCTTGATATATACTAATTTATTATCCGGTTTGATTTTTGCCTGATTAGAGTAAGTACTAACGAATTTCAAAATTTTATCGGTCATATCGGCATTTTTATAAAATTTAATTACAAATCCGTTATCTCCTGAATCTAAATTCTCAATATTTAACTTAAAGCATAATAGTTTTATTTTTACAATATCAAGTAAATTATTAAATTCAATCGGTAGTGAGCCGAATCTATCAATCATCTCATCTTTAAATTTCTCTACTTCTATCTCATTGCTTAAATTACCTATTCTTCTATATAGCCCAAGTTTAAGGGCTGAATCGGATATATAATTATCGGGAATAAAGACGGATAATCCTAAATTAATAGTCGGGATAAATAGCTGTTCCGAGACAATCGGTTCATCTTTAAAAATAGCTATTTGTTCTTCCAGCATTTCTTGATAGAGTTCCGTACCTACTTCTTTAATTTGTCCTGATTGTTCTTCACCTATCAAATTACCGAAGCCACGTAAATCCATATCATGGCTTGCAATAGTAAAGCCTGAGCCTAAAGCACAACTATTTTGTATTATCTCTAAACGTCTTAAGGAGTGCGACGTCATCTTTTTATGACTTGCTACCATTAGATAGGCATAGCCCCGCACTTTACCTCGACCTATCCGACCACGCAATTGATATAGCTGGCTAAGCCCCAGCATATCGGCCTTATGTATGATCATGGTATTTGCTTCGGCTATATCAATTCCTGATTCTATAATAGTAGTTGAGACTAGTATATCGAATTTACCGGCATAAAACTCGCTCATAACCTCATCAATTTTACTCGGGGTCATTTTTCCGTGAGCTATTTTATAACTTAATTCCGGTACGATTTGTTTTAATTGTTTTTCGATATCCTCTATATCTTTAATTCTTGGAACTACATAAAAGCTTCTTCCACCTCTAAAATGTTCGCGTAATAATGCATCTCTGATAATAACGGGATCAAACGGCATAACCATCATCCGAACTTCCAATCTGTTTAGAGGCGGCGTTGCAATAATGCTAAGTTCTTTTAAACCGGTCATTGACATTTGCAGCGTTCTAGGAATCGGTGTTGCCGACATTGCAAGTACATGGGAAGAAGATTTTAGCGATTTAAGAAATTCTTTTTGACCGACACCGAAATGTTGTTCTTCATCGATTATTAACAATTTCAAATTAAAGAATTTTGTATTTTTGTGTAATAAAGAATGAGTGCCTATTATTATATTTATTTTACCGTTTTCAAGCTCCGATCTTATAATTTTTGCTTCTTTAGAACTAATAACGCTAGATAATTGCTTAATATTTAAACCAAATCCCTTAAACCTTTCTATGAACCTTGAAAAATGTTGACTACATAAAATAGTTGTCGGTACAACTACGGCTACTTGAGATAAATGTTCATTTAGAGATTTTGCTACCATAAAGACGGCACGCATTGCTACCTCTGTTTTACCAAACCCAACATCACCGCATATTAACCTATCCATTAACATACCGTTTCTTAGATCTTCTTTAATATCGTTTATAGCGGTTAACTGGTCTTCCGTTTCGCTGAAAGGAAAATTAGCACAAAATTTATCATATTCTTCAAGGTCAAATTCAACGGAAGCACTGCTATTAAGTTTCCTTTTAGCTGCTATTTGTATTAAATGCAGTGCTATCTCTTTTATACGGTTTTTAAGTTTCGCCTTACTTCTTTGCCATGAGACACTGCCAAGCTTATCAAGCTCTGCATTATCATTACCGTATTTTTTTATTACCTCTATATTTTCAACCGGTATATATAATTTATCATTACCGGCATATAAAATCTTTAAAAAATCATGTAGTTTGCCTTTGATTTCTAAAGCTTCTAGCTTTAAAAACTGCCCTATTCCATGATCTTTGTGTACTACAAACTCACCTTCAGCTAAATTATCAAGCTCCAGCAAGATATTTTTAAGCTTTTTGTTAGTGTTTGTAGAGCTAGATTTTTCTTCTAATAATTCGCTAGCGGTAATAAATAAATATTCTTTAGTATAAAAGCTTTGATTTAAAGGAATTATCCCGACATTTATTACTGAAGCCTTAGCCTCATCTAATTTATTTATCTCATTATATTTATATTCATAATTTTGGGTGATGCTTTTAATTCTCTCAAGACCGCTTAAAGAAGCTGCACCTATTACAATTTTTTTAGAAGAATGAGCTTTAATAATCTCAAATAATTTATCGAAAACCGTTTTCTTTTCTATAAAGCTTGTAGCAGCTATATTTTCAATTAGAGTTGCTTGCTCAGAATTTTCATAACTAATCAATATATTATTTTTTTGCTCTAGTAATTCTGTTATTTCAGAAGCGGTAAAATATAAGCTAGTCGGTGAAAGGGTGGGATAGAAACTATTAAATTTAAGTTTATTCGCTTCTGACCTTGCTGAATAAAAATCGTTATAACTATGCTCAAACTCTAAAATGGCTTGTTTTGATAAATTATCGAATATGAAAGTAGGATTGTTTAGGTAATCTACTAAGTTAGAGCAGGAATTATAAAATAACGGAAGTAATTGTTCATATCCTGCGAATTTTCTTCCCGATATCACCGCCTCATATAAAGGATTATCGGTATGATTAACTCCAAAATTTCGTAAGTAATTATTCTTAAAATTACCGATTGTTTCAGAATTTAAAACTATCTCATTTGCAGGACTAATAATGAGTTCGCTGCAATATTTAGTTGAAATTTGTGTATCAATATCAAATTCTTTTATTGATTCAATATAATCCCAGCTAAAATTAATTCTATAAGCTTTAGGACCAGGCAATATTATATCAATGATTTCGCCTCTAACCGCAAATTCCCTGACATCGATGCTACTCGCATTTCTTGTAAAACTATTTTCTACTAGAAACATAGCAAGCTCATCCGTAGTAAATTTCATTTTAGGAGATAGTTTTAAAAAATATTTAGAAAAAAAATCTTTCGGCGGTAATTTGTTTAATAAGTTCGCTGCATGAGTGATGAGTAATTTGCCGTTACTATTATTTGTTGTTAGCTTGGTTAATATTTCTGCACGTCTAGATAAGATATTTGCATTTGGTGACGTATGGTCGTAATGGATAGTATCATAGCTTGGAAAGTAATAAATATTTTCATTAGAAGAAAAAAAAATAAAGCTTGCTTGTATAATTGCAACGCCTCCTCTTCATTACTCGCACTCAAGATAAAATCTTGCTTAAAATTCTTAGTAAAACTATCGATTGCAAAGAAAGATTTGGCAGCCGCCGGAAATTTTTGTTGTAACATTCTATAGGAATTTATATTTTTGCTATTTTGCGTAATTTATCAATTATTTCGGCATCTAGATAAGAAGGAGCAGAAGATTTATTATTAATCCAATTATAAAGGTCATTATCATTTTGATCAAGTATTAAAGAATAGCTACCAAGTTTTTTTTCATCCATTAAGGATAGGTACTTTTCGGCAAAGCTACCGAGTATATAATCCATTTCTTTGCAACCGCGGTTTTTACTACGGTAAAAAAGTTTCTTTTGTAAAGAGTTTTTATTTAATTTATTCATCTATAACATCTTGCAAAATTTTTTTATAATAATATTATTAAAATTACTAAGGTCCTATAAACAAAATTTTAATTATTTATATTTTAAGGTATTTTTTAGCGAAAATTAATAAGATTTTTGCAATAATAGCTGTTTCTATTTCAAAAAAATCTTATAATTTGCAGCAAAAAAGAACTAAAATAGATTATTTTAAATTTTGTTTATAGAGCCTATATACCAAGATCATTTTAAAATGCTTTAATAATTAAGCACTCTAATAAATCCATTCTACATGGGTAAAATTCTATTAACTTTTATTATCAATAACAGCAAAAAGCGTAAATATGTCGGTTCAAAATATCTGTTCTACAAAAGCTTATGATATATTAATTTCAAATGATAATGCTTTTCTTGTGGATGTTAGAACTAAAGAAGAGTGGCAACAAGTTGGAATACCTCATTTAGATAATAAAAATAAGTTGATCTTTCTAAGTTGGCAATTGAATAAAGATTTTGAAGATAATTTTTTATCTATAATTAAAGATAAAATAGATGCAACAAACTTCTTACAAACATCCGCTAATAAGGAGGAATTTGAAGGAAACACGGCACGCAGCACCGCAGCGTATATAGATAATCACGCAGATGCGAGTACCGGATTGACGTACAAATTACCCTTAGAAGCAAGTTATGCAAGAAGTTTATTAATATTTTTTCTGTGCCGTTCAGGATATAGGTCATTTATCGCAGCAAATTTTATAACTAATATAGGTTATAAAAATTGTTATAATATTAGTGACGGCTTTGAAGGAAATAATCAAGACAAAGGCTGGAAACAAAATAACTTACCGTGGCAGTTTTAAGTGAGTACTAATCAAATAATTTTAACGGATCAAGGTGATAATTATGTAAATGTCTGGAGTCACGTGGCTCAAGATCTTTACAATCATTACGGTGAAACTCTATATAATAGCTGGTTTAGTAAAGTCAATTTTATAGAGTCTTCATTAAATACCGTTATTCTTTGTGCCCCTACTAACTTTGTTAGAGATTGGATAAAATCCAAATACTCTATGGTCATATTGCAACTATTTCAACATTATAATAATACCATTAAGTCAATTGAAATAATTACTAAAGAGTTACCTGGGACAACCCAAACAGTTATAGAATTACCTACTAAGACTTTTGCCGATATCGGCAGCAGTGAGCTTAATTCGGAAAATATCTTTTCAACCCTTGACGTACGTTTTACTTTCGATAATTTTGTAGTTGGAGTCCCAAATGAACTAGCTTATGCAGCAGCAAGAGCGGTTGCGGAATCATCAGGTGCGGTTTCTGAGTCTAATCCGCTTTTTCTATATGGCGGCGTAGGGCTTGGTAAAACTCATTTAATGCATGCAATCGGTTGGTATATCAAGCAGAATAACCCAAGCCGCAAAGTAATATATATGTCGGCAGAGAAGTTTATGTATCAGTTTGTTAAAGCTTTGCGTAATAAAGAAGTAATCTCGTTTAAAGAGAAATTTCGCTCGGTTGACGTGTTGATGATTGATGATATTCAATTTATTTGCGGTAAAGATAGTACGCAGGAAGAATTTTTCCATACTTTTAATACATTGATTGATAATAACCGTCAAATGGTTATTTCTTGTGATAGGTCACCTTCAGATTTAGATAATATTGAAGATCGGATAAAATCTCGTCTTGGATGGGGCTTAGTTGCCGACGTTCATAGTACTACTTATGAGCTACGACTCGGTATTCTAGAATCTAAGATTGAACAGATGAACGTTAAAATACCAAAAGACGTAATTGATTTTTTAGCATCTAAAATCGTTTCAAACGTTAGAGAACTTGAAGGAGCTTTAAATAAAGTGATAGCTCATTCTAATTTTACTTTAAAAGAAATTACACTCGAAAATACACAAAATATTTTAAGAGATTTATTACGTTCTAATGAAAGAATAATTACCGTTGAAGATATTCAGAAAAAGGTAGCTAGTCGTTATAATATTAAATTATCTGATATGTCTTCTTCTCGAAGATTACGAGAAGTTGCAAGACCACGTCAAATAGCCATGTATCTTAGTAAAGCATTAACCCCGAAAAGTTTAGCAGATATCGGCAAAAAATTCGGTAAAAAAGACCACACGACGGTTATGCATGCTATTAAGAAAGTAGAAGAATTACTGGAAAATGATATAGAATTACGTGAAGAGATTAATTTGCTGATGAAAATATTGCAGAATTAGCTGTGATTGCATGAGTTTTTCGTCATTGCGAAAAAAAACTGCAAATTTTGACGAAGCAATCCAGTAAAAAATGCTAAATTTAGCATTTTTTTATTATTTTTTTTGGATTGCCACGCTCCTTACAGTCGCTCGCAATGACGATTGCGGTATTTTCTGCATAATACAACAAAACACCAAATGCCTTCAAAAAAAACAATCCAATCCAAGAAATTTTTTCAAGATTATCTCGGTATAATTTACCGCTAAGCATAGGTTAATTCTTGCTATTATGTACGTAATAGTGTACACTTAAACATATAACTCCCCAGAGATAATATTATGACTATTTATACAAGCACGCAGGCACGAGCTAAATTATTTAATCTTATTGATGAGACAAATAAAACTCATGAACCTATTTATATAAAAGGAAAACGTAATAATGCGGTAATCATATCAGAACAAGACTATGAAGGATTGCAAGAAACTTTATATTTGTACTCTAAACCGGGCTTAGTAAAAAGAATCCTTGAAGCTAGTAAAGAACCATTAGAGGAATTTGTTAGCCATGAGAAATTTTGGAAAAAATGAAATATACTTTGATATATCACAAAAAAACTATAGCTGACAAAGATAAATTAATTGCAGCTAAATTAATAGATAAAGCAGAACAATTATGTAATGATTTAGCTGTTAATCCCACTCTTCCAAATAGTAAAAAACTTTACCGTGATTTAGTAGGTAAGTATTCTATAAGAATTAATTTACAGCATAGATTGGTATATGAAATCTTTGAAAAAGAAAAAATAATAAAAATACTTAGCATGTGGGGACATTATGAGTAATTGGGGGTATTAAATAGTATTTTTGCAAAAGAAATTTTTTTAAGATTATCCGGAAAATACCGAATTAACAGAATTATAGATAATTATGGTTACGGTGAGGGGATAGCATATTTCCTACTTAAAAGTTTAAATGAATTAATCTATAAAGAGGAATTGCAAATTCACTATAACGACTACGATCATCAAATCCTTGCTAATAAAGAATATAGATATATTTTAGAAAATAATAATATTGTAAAATATTTTGCCAAAGCAGAAAATAGCTTATTTCATAGTTTAGATTTTATAGATAACTCAAGAGCTACAGGTAGCCATTTATGCGGCAGTGATGAATATAATGCTACCTATATATTTTTAAATCCTGATTCTTTTACTCTTAACTACCGAGTTCTAGGACCTCAAAAAGACTATAATATTAATACTGTTTTTAATCGCATATAGTATTAGTATGTTCTCCCATTAGTTCATAATATTTTTTCATACTATCATCTATAGCAGTTGTTTCCACAGTTTGATTACTATCATCATCATTTTCCTTATACATATCTACTTTTTTAGAAAAAGAAAGTTTTAATCTCTTTCTAGGAGAAATAGTTTGATTAAATTTTAAGGTAATATCTTTTAATACATCTTTGGTATATTCAGGAGTATCAATATCATACCATTCTTTTATTTTAGCACATAAAATTTGTAGAATTTCTGGTAAGATTTTTTTAATTTCTTTCTTGAGAGAGGCTTGTTTTTGAGCTAAAAACCCTTCAATATTTTTTATGCTTTCAGTAAATTCCAAATAGGTTATCTCAATTAAATCCTTTAAATCCCCCGAAAAATCCTTTTTTTCAAGCAATTTAGTTTTTGTAAGCTTTAAATTATGTTCTCCTATATTATTTACTTTAAGAATTAAAGCAGTTAAATTTTGGTCTAATGAATTTAACAAATCCGTAGGACAATGTTCTAGTTTATTAACTTGTTCTAAAAAATATTTGATATCATTAAGACTTATATTATCTATATTTTTACCTTTATGGGAGTGTTGA
>NZ_JWSW01000036.1:0-13154 GCF_000828125.2 Rickettsia asembonensis
AATAAATCGGAAGTAATTATATGTCCAACCAAAATAAAAAGAGCCTACCTGAACTCGTAGCAAAATTTACTTCAAAAGAAAATTTAGAAATTCTGAAAATTGAGATAGCAGAGTTGCTAGAAAAACCTTTGAAAAAGAGAGAGCTCAACGCAATAGAGGAAACGCTTAGCAGAACTAGAAGCAATATTTGGTAGCTAAGTATAGATATCATCGATGAGCAAGCATTGCTTTATTTATATCATTCCTACTATTTAATATTTTAAGTTGTATTTATGTATACCATGGTCAAACTACGGTATGACAGGAGAGAATAAATACTAGTCAAATGGTTTCACTATAACCATTATTACTGCAACAATCATACAAATAGCTGGAATCTCATTAACTATACGGTAAAATTTTTCTGAATGGACATTCTTGCCATTTGCAAAATCTTTTCGCCATCTTGCAAGTAAACCGTGAAATATCATTAAAATTAACACTGCAAATATTTTAACGTGAAACCAAGTATCAAGAGCAATAAACCCGTAAATATGAGCATTTATTAAACCAAATATAAATGTGCTAATCATTGCCGGATTCATAATGAACCTGAGTAATTTTAGCTCCATCACTTGTAAGGTATTATCTAGCTCACTACCTATTTTAGCTTTGGTATGGTAAACATATATTCTAGGTAAGTAAAGAAGCCCTGCCATCCAACATATAGCAGATATCAGATGGACTGACTTAAACCATAGATAGTAACTTGCCATTCTTTTCCTTGTTAATTTGTTAATTTACATAAACATTTAGTAAATTCATTTGGACATATTCTTGTACTAGAGCTACTCGTAACTAAATTAGTATCAACCTTATTAATAAATTGTAGCAATATATTTGTCAAACTATTAATAAAAATTTTATTTGTTCCAAGTGTTGGAATTCGGATATATTGAATTTCATATTTATCTGCGATTAATTTATATTCAATATCAAGTTCTACTAGTGTTTCAACATGCTCGGATACAAAGGATATAGGTACGATAATTATGTCCTTTTTTAACTTTCCTGCTAGCTCTATTTCATCTTCCGTATTCGGTTTTAACCACTCTACAGGTCCTACTCTACTTTGATAAGTTATCTTATAATCTAGATCTTTTATATTTAATTCTTTAACTATTGCTTTTACTGTTTCTTTTATCTGAAAACTATAAGGATCGCCTGCTTTTACTATTTTTTCAGGTAACCCATGAGCAGAAAATAATATACGAAAATTTTTATCGTCATCGTATAGTTTTTCCTTAATCAATGAAACATGGCTTTTTATAAAATCTTCTTCTAGAGGATAACAACAAATTGTTTTAATTGGAATATCAATATCAAAGTTTTGTAAAAAATTTTTAACCGAAGATCCTGTCGTAGTACTTGAAAATTGAGGATATAGAGGCAATAATATTATTTCGCTTGGATTATATTTTTTTATTTGATTTATTACTTCTCTAGCAAACGGTGCTGAATATCTCATATTTATAAAAATAGCGAAATCTTCTTTTATGAGTTTCTTTAGTTTTTCGGTTAGTGCTAATTTCTGCTCCTCTGTTTCCTGAAGTAAAAAAGATTTATCACCGATTAAAGAATAAATTTTTTGAGATTTTCTCTCTCTAGTAATAGAAATTATTTTTGCAATAATATAGCGTAATGGATTCGGTAGATTAATTATAGCTTTGTCATAGAATAAATTAAATAAAAAAGGTTTTACGGATTCAAGGTTTTTTGGACCGCCTAAATTAAAAAGTACTATTGCTATTCTTTTCTTCATATAACTTAACATATTCTGTCAAAAACTCTACATTTTCCGGAGGTGTTTCAGGCAAAATACCATGCCCTAAATTAAAGATAAAACTCTTTCCTTTCATTGTCTGAAGAATTTTATAAGCTTTTTCTTTGATAATTTCTTTATTAGTTAATAATACGACTGGATCTAAATTACCTTGTACTATTACTTTATCACTCCACTCTTTCATTTTTTCAAGAGGGACCATTTGATCTACGGCTAAAATATCTATAGGTACTTCTTTTATAAATTTTTCGTACAATAATCCCGCTCCTTTAGGAAAAGCAATTATAGGAATTTTTGGAAAAGCTTCTTTTACTTTTAATATAATTTTTTTTGTTGGCTCTATTACAAATTCAGTAAACTCCTCTTCTCCAAGTACTCCTGACCATGAATCAAAAAGCTTTAAAACATCTGCTCCTGATTTTGCTTGATTTATAAGATGATCAGCTGTTTTTTCCGTAATAAAATTTAATAATTCTTTAGCAAGTATTTTATTTTCATATATAAATTTTTTGCTTGTTTTAAAATCCTGTTTTCCTTTTCCTTCTAGCATGTAACTCATCACTGTCCAAGGACTACCTACAAATCCTATTAAAGAAGTGGTAGAAGGTAATTCTTCTTTTACTTTTTTTATTATTTCATAAACTTTCTCTAATTTACTATTCGGATTGCTTTGTAGATATTTAAAATCTTCTTGTAATTTGAACTGCTTTAATATAGGTCCTATGTTTTCTTTAAAATCTACTTCCCATCCAAGAGCATGAGGTAAAACTAATATATCAGAAAAAATAATAGCTGCATCAAATCCATAACGTTTTATCGGTTGTAAGGTTACTTCCGTTGCTTTATTAACATCATAACAAAAATCTAGAAAATTTTTTGTTGTTTCTCTTACTTTTTTATATTCCGGCAAATATCTACCTGCTTGACGCATAAACCAAATAGGTATCTTATTACTATTTCCTTTTAATGGATTTATAATTTGCTTCATACTATTACTAAAAATATTAAATTAATAAATATATTTATTATTTGTTGTTTATGTAAACAGAATTATGTAGATTAAATGTTTTAAACAGAGTTATCAACAAAATTTTCTTAAAAATATCGGTATTTTTAATTATAATTCACATAAGTTTATATGAATTTATACAAGTGGATAATTAAGTGTAAAATTCGTTTATAGCTTAGAAAAGACTATTTTTTCAAAGGAAAATGAGATTTATTCACAATTTTATCCACAAACTATTTATTTAAAAGAAAATACACTAGATTTACTTGATTTAATAAGGATTTGAGGAAATTTTTAATAGATTTTAATAGGAAAAATAATAAGTTATTAAAAAATTTATCCACAATTACATGTGTAAAGTATGACAAAGCTAATTATTCACTTGGTTTCAGACTCTTCCGTGCAAACTGCAAAATATGCAGCAAATTCTGCTCTTGCACAATTTACTTCCGTAAAACCAAAATTATATCATTGGCCAATGATTAGAAATTTAGAATTGCTAAATGAAGTATTAAGTAAAATAGAATCTAAACACAGGATAGTATTATACACGATTGCTGATCAAGAACTCCGAAAAGCTTTAACGAAATTTTGCTATGAATTAAAAATTCCATGTATTTCTGTAATAGGTAAGATTATTAAAGAAATGTCTGTTTTTTCAGGTATTGAAATAGAAAAAGAACAAAATTACAATTATAAGTTCGATAAAACTTATTTTGATACGCTCAATGCTATAGATTATGCCATAAGACATGATGACGGACAAATGCTTAATGAGTTGTCGGAGGCCGATATAATATTAATAGGTCCTTCTAGAACTTCTAAGACACCGACTTCCGTATTTTTAGCGTATAACGGTCTAAAAGCTGCCAATATTCCTTATGTTTATAATTGTCCCTTTCCTGATTTTATAGAAAAAGACATAGATCAATTAGTAGTAGGACTTGTTATTAATCCAAATAGATTAATAGAGATAAGAGAAGCTAGGTTAAATTTATTGCAAATTAACGAAAATAAGAGCTATACAGATTTTAATATAGTACAAAAAGAATGCTTAGAGGTTAGAAAAATTTGTGATCAAAGAAATTGGCCGGTAATTGATGTGTCAACTAGATCAATAGAGGAAACAGCAGCTTTAATAATGCGGATATATTATAATAGAAAAAATAAATATAATAAATAAAAAGATTTTCATTATTTACAAGTAGAAGCCTGTACTTTATAATTTTATTTATAAATATAGATGTTGTCCATATGAATATGAAAACAACATTATGTCATTCCCGCGTAGGCGGGAATCTAGGGTAAAGCGAGATAAATTAAGCTTTTCAAAAAATTTTAAAGTACTGGATTCCCGCTTCCGCGGGAATAACATAAAAGCCATATGGACAATACTACAAAAATACAAAGGAGAAATTATGGCAGATAAAGTAACGGATAGCTCTTTTAAAAAGGAAGTATTAGAATCGGATTTACCGGTACTGGTTGATTTTTGGGCAGAATGGTGTGGACCATGCAAAATGTTAACACCGATAATAGATGAAATCAGTAAAGAATTAAAAGGCAAAGTAAAAGTACTTAAAATGAATATTGATGAAAATCCTAACATTCCTTCAGAATACGGTATTCGTAGTATTCCAACGATAATGTTGTTTAAAAACGGTGAACAAAAAGATACTAAAATAGGTTTACAACAAAAAAACTCTCTTTTAGATTGGATTAATAAATCTATTAATGGTTATGTCACTTAGCCATTCAAAAGTATTTATAGAAATAACAAATGGTTATGTAGAAGGTATAGATACTCATAAAAGAGCTCAAGGTTTAAAGCATTTTTTCTTGAAAAAAGGGGTTTCTCTTTCTCCAAATATACCTATATTAAACGATATTAACTTTTCTTGCCAAGAAGGAGAAAAAATAGCTTTTA
The DNA here is from genome assembly GCF_000828125.2 of Rickettsia asembonensis. Lineage (NCBI taxonomy): Bacteria > Pseudomonadati > Pseudomonadota > Alphaproteobacteria > Rickettsiales > Rickettsiaceae > Rickettsia > Rickettsia asembonensis. Next base: position 4,759 of record NZ_JWSW01000036.1, read on the forward strand.
TAGGAAGTAACGGTTCCGGAAAAAGCTCTCTTTTGAAGCTAATCGCCGGAATATATCCGTTAAAATCCGGTACGGTTAAAGTTCATGGTGATATTGCTGCAATTATAGATATGGGAGTCGGTTTTGAGCCGGAACAAACCGGTCGTGAAAATATAAAAATGTTGATGCTATATAATAATATGTTAGATAAATATAGCAGGAAAATTGAAAAGGAGATTATAGATTTTTCGGAACTAGGTAATAAAATCGACTTACCGATAAAAAATTATAGTTCAGGAATGTTATCACGACTTGCTTTTTCTGTGTCAATATTTCAAAATCCCCAAATTTTATTACTTGATGAGGTTTTTGCGGCAGGAGATAGCCATTTTATAGAAAAATCTCTTAATTTAATGAAAAGTAAATTTAAAAATACCCCTATTTCGATAATAGTAAGTCATCAAGAAGAAATTATAAAAGATAATTGCGATAGATGTATTTTATTAAAAGACGGCAATATTATAGGTGATGGTACACCATCGGAAATGTTTAAAATCTATAGTAAATCACCTTAAATTAGGAGAGATTTGTAAGAAATATTTTATTTTTTTAAGAATATGTCGAATACCGCTAATGCTAACCCATTTACGGTATGAGATATATTTTTTAAAAATTAAAAGATAAAATAGAAATCGCACCTAATTTAAGGTGATTTACTATTACAACCAACAACAAGGAAATTCATAAATGATAAAGTATTTTTTTTCTAAAAAATACTGGCGGGCAATAGCATTACTAGTTAAAGCTTCTATAATTAGGCAAAATAAGGATTCTTTTTTAGGTTCTTTATGGGGCTTAATTCAGCCTTTTATTCACATAATGGTAATTTCATATTTTTTCGGTTTTTTATTAAGACAACCGAGAGAATTTATGGTAATGAACTTAGTCGGCGGTATTCCTTTATGGAGTTTTATAATAAGCAGCCTAACGATTTGTTCAAGTTCTTTAGTTACACGTGATCAAATAATAAAAAAAGTTAGAATTTCTAAGACTTTTTTTCCTGTTGCGGATAGTTTAGGGCAATTATATACTTTAATTTGCTCATTTTCGGCAATGTATTTTGCTTTTATTTTATTATTTCCAGAAAAATTTTCTTGGCAAATAATATTTATGCCGATATTAATTTTGCCCTTAATAATATGTGTGATTAGCGGTTCTATCGCAGTAGCATTTTTAACGCCGTATATTCGAGATATACCACAAATGTTGAGCGTTATTCTTGGAGTTATTTATTGGAGTATACCGATAGTTTATCCTTATTCACTAATTCCGGAATCTAAAAAAATATATTTTGAATTTAATCCGTTCTTTTTAGTTATAAGGCCCGTACAAGCGTTGGTGATTGACGGAACATTACCGGATATGATGCTGATAGTTAAGTCTATTATAGTTGCATTTATTACTGTTTGTATCAGTTATTTAATTTATAGACAATTTTCTAAAAGAGTTATTTATTACTTATGAAACTTGGTTTTAATCTAGATTTTAATGAATTAGATTTAACCGGACTTAAAAAATTAGATCAAATATTTTTAGATTATCTCTTTAAAGCCGATAAATCTTTGCATAAAGATTTAATGTTATTTAGATCGACTCCTCTCTCCATTATTCCACAAGATTATTCCGAATTTTTATTAAAAATCTCTCCTCATTTAGACGATTTTTTAGCAGAGTTATTTTGTATTTCAAAAGAAGTAACGATATTAAGGCTAAAACATAAAGATTTTGATATTATTTATGAATGTAAAAGAAAATTTGTTCAGCGTATTGCCGTAAAAAAATACCCATCGGAAAAAATAAAAGATATTGATTTTGAAGATGTGTATTTAAAGTTAACTGATTTAATAGGTACGAATTTTACCTCTAAAGAATTTGCCAAACAAATAATTATATGGCAACAGGATGAAGAGAATTTTGCCACAGAATTAGATGTAGCCGCTAGGTATGCAGCATGCAGGGTTTATTCGTGTGAGGGTGTCATTCCGCGGCTTGACTGCGGAATCCAGAAAGAATTTAAAAAAGACTGGATCCCGTGGTCAAGCCACGGGATGACAGTGGCAGATGACATCCTATTCAACCTCCCTCAAAAACTAGATAAAGAAAATCTAATAGATAATAAAAAAATATCTAAATATCAAAAGAATCAACGGTTAGATTTTGACTATACAGATTCTTTTTTAAATTTAGATGAAGCTTTAAACGATTCTCATTATTGTATTTATTGCCATAAGCAGGATAAGGATAGCTGTTCCAAAGGGATAAGTGTCATCCCGCGACTTGATCGCGGGATCCAAGAAAAAATTAAAAAAGACTGGATCCCGTGGTCAAGCCACGGGATGACAACCGGCTGTCCCTTAAAGCAAAAAATTTCTGAGATGAACTATGTTAAGGCACAAGGCTTCAACTTAAGTGCCCTCGCTATTATTGTTATTGATAATCCGATGGTAGCGGCAACGGGACATAGAATTTGTAATGATTGCTCTAAAGCTTGTATTTACCAAAAGCAAGATCCGGTAAATATCCCGTTAATAGAATCAAATATTTTAGAAGAAACGCTTAAATTACCTTACGGTTTAGAGATATATCTACTTCTTACTCGTTGGAATCCGCTTAATATTTATGCTCCGCTTCCGAAAAAACCTACTAATTATAATATTTTAGTTACCGGTCTTGGTCCTGCAGGTTTTAGTCTTAGCTATTATTTATTACGGTCAGGTCACAATGTCATGGCTATTGACGGCTTGAAAATTACCCCTTTACCTTTTAACGTTCATAAGCCTATAAAACTTTGGCATGAATATAAAAATTTGTTATCGGAAAGAATACCGAGAGGATTTGGAGGAGTAGCGGAATATGGGATTACTGTTCGGTGGGATAAAAACAACCTTGATATATTGAGGTTAATACTCGAGAGAAATAATAATTTCAAATATTATGACGGGGTAGCTTTAGATTTTAATATAACGCAAGAACAAGCTTTCGATTTGGGTTTTGACCATATAGCTTTTTGCATTGGAGCAGGTCAGCCGAAAATTTTAGATATAGAAAATTTTGAAGCTAAGGGCGTAAAAACAGCTTCCGATTTCTTAATGACTTTGCAAAGCGGAGGAGCATTTTTGAAAAATTCTAATACTAATATGGTAATTAGAACGCCGATTGTGGTAATAGGCGGCGGTCTTACTTCCTTAGATGCAGCAACGGAAAGTTTATATTACTATAAAAAGCAAGTAGAGGAATTTGCCGAAAATTATATAGAAAAAGATTTAACGGATGAAGATAAAGAAATAGCTGAAGAATTTATTGCTCATGCAAGATTATTTAAAGAAGCTAAGAGTAATGAAGAATTAAGAAAGGTTTTTAATAAGCTTGGAGGAGCTACTGTTTATTATCGTGGAAGATTGCAAGATTCGCCGGCATATAAATTAAATCACGAAGAGCTAATATATACATTAGCACTCGGTGTTGATTTTAAAGAAAATGTGCAACCTTTAAGGATTAATGTTGATAAATACGGTCATGTGGAATCTGTGGAATTCAGTGTCATCCCGTGGCTTGACCACGGGATCCAGAAAAAATACCATGATAATATTATGGATCCCGTGGTCAAGCCACGGGATGACACTGTCTTAATCAAAGCCAAAACCGTGATTATGGCAATCGGTATAGAAAATAACACTCAATTTGATGAGAATAAATATAGTTATTTCGGTGATTGTAATCCTAAATATTCGGGAAGTGTAGTGAAAGCTCTTGCTAGTAGCAAAGAAGGGTACGAGGCTATTAATAAAAGACTTATAAATAATGTCCCTAGCTTTAAAAATAGTTATAAAGATTTTTGTACACAGCTTGATTATTTGCTAACTTCTAGGGTTAATAAAATAAATATTTTAGATGATAAAACTTTTGAGTTGATAATTCATTCGCCGCTTGCTGCTAAAAATTTTAAGTTTGGACAGTTTTTTCGCTTACAAAATTATTCTGAAGATGCTTCTAAGTTAATAGAGCCGGTAGCCTTAAGCCCTACAGATATTGATGTAGAAAAAGGTTTAATTAGATTTGTAATTTATGAAGTCGGTAAATCTACTAGCTTATGTAAAACATTATCTGAAAATGAGAAAGTAGTTTTAATGGGACCGACAGGCTCGCCGCTAGAAATACCTCAAAATAAAAAAATAGTTATTGTTGATTACGAAGTAGGTAATATAGGCTTATTACAAGTTCTAAAAGAAAATAATAATGAAGTTATATTTGTTACCTATCATGATATAAAAATCCGTAAATTAGTTTCAGTGGATATAGTAATAATTAATGCTTCTCCTGACATAATAGAAGAATTGCAAAGCCTAAAAAATGAAATATTCGGTGAAAATACGGAGCTAATAGTTAGCGTTAATTCATCAATGCAATGTATGATGAAAGGAATCTGCGGACAATGTATACAAAAGGTTAAAGGAGAGCAGAAATATATTTTTGCATGTATTTGTCAAAATCAAAAAGCAGAAATAATTGATTTTAAGAGCTTAAAAACTCGTTTACGCCAAAATTCTTTACAAGAAAAAATTAGCAGCTAATTCATCCATGATTTAATAGCTTCAATTAACTCTTCTAGTTGTTTAGGTGACAATTCACCAATTTTTTTTTGAATTTTATCACTTCTTATAGCACTAATTTTATCAACCATAATATGAGATTCTAAATTAAGACCATTAAGCTTTGTAGGAGTCAATAACAGGCGAAAAGTTGGGGCATCTATTAAATCCGTTGTTAGAGGGCAAACTGTTATACTGGGATGATTTTTATATAAATTAGATTGAACAACAACAGCGGGGCGAGGTTTACCATAATCTCTGGATATTACACAAGCAACAATATATCCTTTTTTAATTTCTATTATTTCCATTCATCTAGCCAACTTTCTTCATTGTGCTTTAACCACAAATCGGCATCAGGATTGTTTTCTTTACTAGCTAATAAGGATTGACGTCTAGCTTCTTTGGTTAGGTCTGAATTTTCTAGTTGTTTAAGATAGATACGTATTGCTTCACTAATTATCCAGCTTTTGCCACGGTGTAAATCATGAGCTGCTTTTTCAAGTTTTTTACTTAAATTTATTTCTAAACGTATACTAGTTGTAATACTTTTGGTCATTTTTATCCTTTTTAATAAATTAAAATAACTCTGCTTATAATATTTAATTGTAACACATTGTGTTACACATTGCTAGTTAAATAAATTCACTTCTCAAAACGACAAAATGCTCTACTACTATCTTGATTAAGAAAATCGATAATTTGCATTACTATAGAATTATTTTTATATTTCTCGGCAACTTGTTTAATACGTTCAGCAAAATTACCTTCACCTGAGAAGATTTCTTCGATAGCCTTTAAGGCACTTAAAGAGTCTGCTTTATCAAACCTTTTTCTATTCATTCCGATTAGGTTTAAGCCTTCAAGCACCGCACGTTTACTACTTACAAGCCCGAATGGTATTACGTCTGCCCCGACCGGTGATAGCCCGCCAATCATCGAATATTCACCGATTCTAGCATATTGATGTACGGCAGATAGCCCGCCGATTATTGCGTAATCACCCACCTCAATATGACCTGCTAGGCTTACGTAATTAGCAAATACTACATTATTGTCGATTTTACAATCATGACCGATATGAACGCCGACCATAAATAAATTATTATTTCCTACTCTTGTCACCATTCCGCCGCCTTGGCTTCCTGCTTGTACCGTAACATATTCTCTAATAGTATTATTAGAGCCGATTATCGTGTTTGATCGCTCATTAGCATATTTTAAGATTTGCGGAGGTTGACCGATTGATGCAAAAGGGTAGATTACAGTGTTTTCACCGATTTCAGTAATCCCTTCAATTACCACATGAGATTTAAGCTCGACATTGTCATGAAGCACAACTTCAGGACCTATAATACAATACGGTCCAATTTTTACGTTTTTACCGAGCTTTGCCCCTTCTGCGATTAAACTAGTAGGATGTATATTAGAATTTGACACTATATCCCTTACGATTTATCTTTAATCATTGCGGTAAATTTACTTTCTGCAGCCGTTTCACCTTCAACCGTAACCGTACTTGAAAATTTCCATACGTTAGCTCTTTGCTGCTCAATAACAGCGTGGATATGCATAGTATCACCGGGCTGAACGATTCTCCGAAATTTTGCATTTTCGATAGCCATTAAAAACACTTCTTTATTCTTAGTAGAGCCTAACGATTTAGCAACTAATATAGCAGCAAGTTGTGCCATAGCCTCAACCATTAGAACGCCCGGCATAACAGGTCTTGCCGGAAAATGTCCTGTAAATTGCGGTTCGTTAACGGTAACGTTTTTAATACCTTTTATTGATTTGTTAAGATCAATTTCAAGTACCCTATCTACTAATAAAAATGGATAGCGATGAGGTATTAAATCCATGATTTCGGTAATATCTATGATCATTTATTTACGTCTCTTCTTTAATATAAATTTTTTGTCATTGCGAGCGGGCATTGTTGCGTGGAACGGTTTTTCCGTCATTGCAAGAAGAATTACGCAGTAATTCGACGAAGCAATCCAGTTAAAAAATTCTGATTTACAGAATTTTTTTAATTATTTTCTAGATTACCGTGTCGGCTACGCCTCCTCGCAATGACGATTAGGTGTCCACGCAACAATGTCTCCTCGCAATGACGACTCAGTATTTTTTCAATAGCAAACTACTTTTTTAATTTGCTATTAGAGGTCTTTACTAATTGTTTCATAATAATAGATTGTCTATGCCAATCCATGATAGGAACTGCAGGGCTACCGCCGACAATTTTACCTGCCTCTATATTTTGTGCTACACCGCCTCGTGCCGCTACCTGTGTCCCGTCGCCTATATTTAGGTGTCCAGCGATTCCTACTTGTCCTCCAAGAGCACAATATTTCCCTATTGTGCTACTTCCCGCTATACCTGCTTGTGCTACGATAATAGAACCTTTGCCTATTTTTACACCATGTCCTATTTGCACTAAATTATCTATGCGGCATAAATCTTCTATAATAGTATCTTGAAGTGAACCTCTATCAATAGTAGTATTGCTACCGATTTCAACATTATTGCCGATTTTAACTATACCTATATGGAATATTTTATGATGTACGCCTTTTTCGGTAGAAAACCCAAACCCGTCCTGTCCGATTTTTGCACCTGCAAGTATTACTACCTCATCACCTATAATTGTATAATTTATTGAAACATGTTGTTCTATTCTAGCGTTTCTGCCGATATTTACACCTCTACCTATAAAACTTCCGGCTTCTATAATACTATTATCACCTATAATAACATCGTCTTCAATAACTACATTGTGACCGATATAACAATTTTTTCCGATAGTCGCCGAATCTGCAACAATAGCGGATTTCATTATTTTAGCAGGGTATGATTTAATAGGAGTATAGAAAAAATCTATTAATTTGTCGTAAGCAAAATATGAATTCTCGGCATGTATTAAAACAGTATTTGGATTTGCTCCCCCCGTAAAATTTTTCGGCACTATACAAGCAGCAGCTTTGGTAGTTTTTAAAAATTCGGAGTATTTAGGATTACTTAAAAAGCTAATATCGTTTGAAGATGCTTCTTGTAGAATTTTAATATCATGAATAGCTATATCTTCATGAATCTTAGGAGGTTCTATAATGTCGTGTAAAAAATCTATAATTGCCGTTAGTTTTCGTGGTCCTAAATTTTTATAAAAATTACTACTTACCATATGAAACTTTAAGCAAATTAATCATTAGCGACAGTATATAAGTGATAGTTTTATTATGCAACAAAATTTATAGCTCGAAAAACTCGTTCGGTGTCATACCGTGGACAAGCCACGGTATGACAGTGGTAAAACAGGTCTATGCAACAATGCCACGCGGGAATGACATAAAATGAGTCATGCGAGCAATACCAATTTCGGCATTGCTAACTAAAGAGAGATAATAATAAAAAGCTCGATGTTATTCCGTGATTTATTCACGGTATGACAGAGGTGAAATTGATCCACGCAACTATTAATATTATAGTTTATAAAAGTCACAAACATTAATTTTTATTAATATAAATTTAATATTATCTTAATCAAGGTATTGAAAATGTTAGAAATAAACAACTTAGCCTTTGTAGGTGGTGGAGTAAAAGTCATAGCGTATGCAGGGGCTCTAAAGGCATTAAAAGACAAAGATTGTTTAAAAAATGTCCAAAAAGTAGTTGGAGCTTCCGGTGGTGCAATAGCTGCTTTCTCCATAGCACTAGGATATCAACCAGAAGAAATTGAGGATATACTTAGGAAGTGTTGAGAGATAA
>NZ_JWSW01000037.1:0-12704 GCF_000828125.2 Rickettsia asembonensis
TTATCTCTCAACACTTCCATTATATAATGACCAAAGACGACGAAGAAAGCTTAAACACTTTCATACACTTGGCTAAGATAATGTAGATTTCCCAAAATTAACAATCAGAAACTCTAGGTTCTGTGAAGGAAAATTATTTTAAAAAACACCAGTAATTTATATTAAATCACAACTAATGATTAAAAATTGTTGACTTATTTTAAGTATCTTTATATCATAATTTACTTAAATGATATTTAAACTCTATCATTAATTTTTAATAAACTTAAGATATTGGTAACGCATGGAAAATAAAGAAGAAGAATCAGATATATTACCTGAGTTTATAATTGATGAAGAGGAGGAAAAGCGATTAAAAGCTGAAAACTCTAAAAAAGAACTTAAATTAATATTAATAACGTTTGCAATCATTTTAACTAGCTTTTTAACATTTTGTTATTTCTTTTTTAACTACATAGAAGAAAAAGCAGCAGAATATAAACTACAGCAAGAAGCAGAAGCAAAAAAGTTAGATAAAACTGAATGATGTGTCATCCCGTGGCTTGACCACGGGGTCCATAAAAACAATAAAAAATATTAATAATTTAGTATTTTAAGCTAGATCACGCGATCAAGTCGCGGGATGACAAGAGTGAAGTTGAGCCATGCAACAACGCTTGTCAAGCAAACTAGGTGACAGTGTCTAACATTTCGGCAATTCTCAAATAATCTTGAGGAGTAAGATTTTCAGCACGATAATTATCATTGATTTTCAACTGAGTTAATATTTCATGTATATTAGGTACAAGATTTTTCAGTGATGATTTGATCATTTTCCGTCGTCCTGCAAAAGCAAGTTTTGTTATTTGCTCAACTTTATTTATCAGAGCAATAGACGGCAGATTTTCTAAAGGTATTAGTTTGACTATCGCAGAATATATTTTAGGAGGTGGATAGAAAGCAGTCGGTGCTATGTCAAAGCATTTTTCCACTTTAGTAATTAACTGACATATTACCGATAACCTGCCATATGCTTTAGTTGATGGCATAGCACAAATACGTTCTACTACTTCCTTTTGTAACATTAGCGTCATATTAGTAATTAACCGTGCTTCTTTCAGCCATCTAATTACTAACTCAGTACCTATATGATATGGTAAATTAGAGATTATAGTTACTTTATCATAGCTTAAATCAGTTAAATTTATTTTAAGAGCATCTTGTTTTATAATATTTAGATTAGGATAATATTCTTTAATCTCATTAAGGAGCGGGATACATCTCTCATCTGTTTCTATAACAGTTAAGGATTCAGGATTTTTCTGCAATATTGACCTAGTTAATCCTCCGGTGCCGGGTCCTATTTCTAGCACTCTGCTATTTTCTGCAAGGTTACTCGCACGTACAATTTTATCACATAGACTACTGTCAAAAATAAAATTTTGTCCGTGCTTTTTAAGAGGATTAATTTGATGAGCTGCTGCATGTTTTGCAATTGAAGGGAGCATATTGCATGTCATTCCCGCGAAGGCGGGAATCCAGTAAAACGTTTATTTTTATCAAGTATATAATTCTGTTAATAATCAAGGTTATTTTTTTGGATTCCCGCCTTCGCGGGAATGACATAGAACAACTACATACTAAGACGGCAGCATTATTTTTATAGCTGCTTTCTTATGCATATTTTCAAACATTTTTTGTGCTTTTTGTGAAATCTTTTTATTGGTTAGGAAGTTTACTACATAATTATTTTCATCTTCATTAACATTTAAGATTTTTTTGCTGCACACTAATATTATTTCAAATTTGTTATTTACTTCAAAAACATTGCTTGCTTTATCCGAGCTTAAGTCCTTTAAAATAGTTTGTTTTACACCTTCTATCTTGCTAAGCTTATCGGTAATAATTTGCATAGTAGCAAAATTATCATAAAGCGATTTTTTAACGTCTGCACATTTTTTTAGTCGATTTTTCAAATTATTCATCTGTGTAAACGCTTTATTGCCACCATCTTTAGATGTAAACACTTGCATTGAAATTTCTACGTCTTTTTGATCACTAGATAAAATTGCGACATCTATTTCTTTATTACTTACTTGTACCGATCTTGATAGACTTGATAAAATATTCATTTTAATCAACTCGGATTTAATTTGGGAAATAAAACTATCAGGATTAACTGATCTGCTTTTTAAATACTGAAGAAGAGAACCATGAGGCATTTTATTACGATCTTCAATAGATTTAATAGCATTATCTATCTCTTCTTGCGGAATTTCTCTATCTCCGGCATATTGAAAAAGCAAAGATTCGTCAATTAAGCTCTTGATTGCTAAGTCACTTAGCTGCTTATCTTGAGCATGCGTTAGACTTTCAACATTATTTAGTGCCATAATCATTTTTTTTCTAGCACGGAACTCATTAAGAGTAATAGGTTCATCATTTACGGATGCTACTATATTCGGCAGCGAAGCTTGTGCTACATTAAAAGCAAAAAAAACAGTAATGATTAATAATAATTTTCTCATATTTCTAGACTCACATAACGTAATAATTGGAATAGTTTTTATGTGGATAGCAACTCGTCATTGCGAGGAAATTTACATAGTAAATTGACGAAGCAATCCAGTTAAAAATGCTAAATAGCATTTTTTATTACTTTTTCTGGATTGCCACGTCGCTTCGCTCCTCGCAATGATGACTATCCACACAAGCACAATGCTAAACTCACATATTCAAAACTTTTAAACCAATAGAAATAGTCGGCGAAGAGGTAGTCTTTTTGATTCCTCTGCTTCCATCGGCTAGATAATCGGAATAAATCTTTGCAGTAATTCTAACACAATCTTGAGCATATGTCACCCTAATAGTTCGAGTAAGTAAATTTGGAGAATGTCTAGAGAGATCAATACGTGCACCAAAGCCTATAGTCCAATTTTCTGCTAGCTGATAATTTATGTCTCCATAAAATTGTCGTACTCTATTATTTGAAACCTTTATATTTTCTACGGAATAATATTTTTTAAGGTTTGTAAGCTGAATAAAACTACCTAGCAAGTTAATCTTATCATAGTTAAAATTTCCTCCCACCTCATCTCTAATAGGTCTGAAATATTTATCTTTCCGAAAGCTATAAAACACTTCTAAATTATTAGAAATATTACCTAGAATCTGCCCTACATTTTCCGTATCATCTGCAGGCAAATCTATACTATATCTTGTATTACGCGACTGTCCTAAAAATAATTTTAAATAATTTTCTTCTTTAGCAATACTAGTATTTAAGCCGTAACTTAATCTATTACCGAAATCATGGCAATCAATACCGCTATAACGATTTGATAAAAAGATATTTTTTTCGGATAATTCATATTTAGCAGGATCAATTATAACAAATTTTTTATCTTTCTTAGATAGTTTACGTCCCATAGTAAAAGAAACCACCGGCTCAATAAGTAAATTTATCGTTTTTGTTATATTACCTACTAACGGATAACGCCATAAGGTTTGCAATTCCGGTATATTCCTTTGAAATGATTTACTTTCTCTCGTCTTATCTAAATAAGCCCGTCTAGCAAGATAAAAATCACCTCTATCTTTTGCTACAAAATCAAAAATTTGCCCTGAAGAAGTCAGCACATTATGCATAAAGGATAGTTGCAAAGAGGTTCTAGCGACTTGTTTCCCTATTCTTTCTTTGTACATTAACGTATTATTTTCAACAACGATATGGCTGTTGTCATTATCATTCAAATTTATCACGTTTTTTGTATTGATTTTCGGTAATACTAACGGGTCAGTATATTTACTATCATTACTACCTAAACCTTGAAAACTTAATCCTTCCACCGAAAAATAATCAGCCTCATGAATTTTATTTAAGAATATTTTAGAAGTTAAATATGAAGCGTAGTTATTATAATAATTTTTTAAATAAGCTTTATCCGATGTACGCTCCACCCTGAAGCCGTAATCATAAACTTTATCGGTACTAATAAAATTACCGCTTGCTATATAATGATAAGAAGAAACCTTTTTATTTTTTACTACATTCCCGTCTTTTTTTAGAAAATACGGTAATTTACCGTAACTACCTTGAAAATTCATATTATCGGTATCATTCGGACGATAGCGTGCTTCTAGCTCATAAGTTTGATATTTACTAAAAATTCTTGGAGTGAGAGTAAAATCCATATTAGGTTTTACACGTAGATATAGAGGTATACCAAACCCTTTATTTTTGACGTCAGGTACCAATAATCCAGAAGTTGCAGGGGCCGTAGGAGTCGGATGAAAAAAATACGGTAAGTAAAAAATCGGTACGCTGTATACTTCAAAAAACACGTTTTTATAAACTATCCTATGCTCTTCGGAATGAATATAAGTATCTTTAGCAGCAATTTGCCAAATAGGGTTTCTATTACAAGTAACATCGCAAGGAGTAAATTCGGCATGGTGCAGCTTAAGATTATTTTCATCTATTCTTTCGGCAAGTTTAGCAATTAAAAGATTATTATCACCAGAAAGTAAAATGAATTCCGATATGATCCCTTTCTTAAATTCGTCTTTTAAAACTGCTTTATCACCCTCTATTATTCTGTTTTGTTTATCCTTAATTCGGATATTACCTTCTACCCATAAAATATCATTTTCTATATCATAAAGTAAATTATCTGCCGTTAATAAATACTCATCCGTGATAATTCTTATATTACCTTTAGCATATATCAAATCCTGACTTTCGTTATACTCTACGAAGTCGGCTATCATATTACTAATTTTAATATTCTGACCATTCTTAGAAAGATCGGCAAAGCTTACCAAAGAAAATATTATGATAATAAGCAAGCATATTATTCGCAATAGCATTTATATTAATAAATATATTTTAATAGTAAAAAATAATAGCAAGCTATTAGTAATATATCAAATAATAAAAAATTTTGCTTGCTCTTTTGCAGTGCAAGGTTATTCTATGGAGATGATAACCGTCATTGTGAGGAGACATTGTTGTGTGGATCGATTCCACTACTGTCACCCCGTGTAGCTTGACTACGGGGTCCATAAAAACAATTTAAAATACTAATATTATTAGTATTTTTAACTGGATCCCGTGGTCAAGCCACGGGATGACATCGGAACGTTTTTCAAGAACCAGGCAACAAAGCCACTCTAAGCTCAAAAAACCAAGTACTAATAAAATGCTAGATAATTTCATTGCAAATCAAGCAACTAAAGAGTTTTCAGTTAGTGAGATTTCTAATAAAATCAAAGAATTATTAGAAAATAATTTTGGCTATATTAAGGTAAAAGGAGAAATTTCAGGTTTAAAAATAGCAAGCTCAGGTCATGCTTATTTTAACTTAAAAGAAAATACCGCTATTTTAGCTTGTACTTGCTGGCGTCCTATTTTTGCTAAAATCAAATTTCCTTTAAATGACGGTATGGAAGTGGTGATTAGCGGCAAACTTTCAAGTTATTCAGGTAATTCACGCTATCAATTATCGGTAGATAATTTGCAACCTGCAGGACTTGGTGCTATGTTGCAAATTCTAAATGAACGCAAAGCTCGTTTAGAAAAAGAGGGACTATTTAATAAGAAACGTATTCCTATACCTTTTTTACCTGATAAAATAGGCGTTATCACTTCAATAACCGGTGCTGTTATTAAAGATATTATTCATCGCATTCGCGAACGTTTTCCGACTCGAATAATAATATGGCCGGTTAGCGTACAAGGCGAAAATTCCGGCAATGAAATTGCTAAAGCAATTGAAGGATTTAACAATTTAGAAGAGATAAATAAACCAAGTGTTATAATTGTTGCTAGAGGCGGTGGTTCTATAGAAGATCTTTGGTCATTTAACGATGAGATATTAGTACGTGTCGCTTATAACTCAAAAATTCCTATTATTTCCGCAGTAGGTCATGAAGTGGATTATACTTTAATAGATTTAGCAGCCGATAAAAGAGCTCCAACACCGACTGCTGCCGCAGAATTTGCCGTACCGGTACGATCTATTTTAAATAATACTCTACAATCTTATGAAAAAATATTATTGAATAATACTAGCAGGTTAATTAAGTATCACGAACAAAATATAATAAATTATGATAAAATACACAGATATCTCTCTCACTATATGAATAATAGGCAGCAATTACTGGACGAAACCAGTTTTAATTTGCTAGATGCTTTACCGTGTTTCATTGAACTACAAGAAACAAAGCTTAAATCTTTTTCTAAAGAAAGAGTTAACCCTACTAAAATACTCAATTACAAAACATTAGAATTAACACATCAAACAGCTTATCTATCAAAATCGGCAAATAATACTTTGAAAAATTTTGAGTATAAATTAGAATTAAATAGTACGTTACTTGCAAGCCTTGATTATAATAACGTATTAAAACGAGGTTTTGCTATAGTTAAAGGGGAAACGGATAATTTTTTATCTTCTAAAATTACTGCTGCAAATGAAAAAATTTTTAATATTAAATTTTCTGACGGCGAAATTAAAGTAGTTCGTAATTAAGGAACTTTATTACACGGATTCGATGTCATTCCCGCGTAGGCGGGAAGGCATTGTTGCGTAGATCGGTAAAACCCACTGTGTCACCCCGTGGCTTGACCACGGGGTCCATAAAAATAATAAAAAATACTAATATTTTAGTATTTTTAACTAGATCCCGTGATCAAGCCACGGGATGACAGAGGTGAAGTTGTTCCACGTAACAATGCCACGCGGGAATAACAAAACACAATTCTAAAAAAATACAGACCATGAAAATTTTAAAGCTTTTTATTTTTATACTTCTCATTTCTAAAAATTTTTATGCTTTGAGCATAGGTGCAAACGAGCAACAAGCAATTTTAGAATGCGAAGGGACAGCCGATAAAAAAACTTTGATAAATGCCTGGTATATAAATGAACCTTACCAATACTTAATTGCTACTTCAAACGGTCATACTACCGTTTCCGGTATGGATATAGAATTAATTAACGCTATTGCTGCAAAAATAGGTATCAATATTGAGTATAATCAAGATAGCTGGTATCAAGATCAATTAGATATTCAAAGCGGAAATGCCGACATGAAAGCAGGAGCTACTTATACTACTGAGAGAAGTAACTATGCTTATTTTTCAAAACCTTATCGTCTTGAAGAATTATCATTATTTATTATTGAACCACTTGCCAAAAAGTTAAATTTCCAAGATGTTAATGAACTAACAGCACAAATACGTCTATTTAATCTCCAGTTAGGAATAGTAAAAAGTACTGTATACGGAGACCCTAAATTTACGGATTTTTTATATAATGAGAAAAATCAAGATATAATTAGAATATATCAAAATAATATGGAATTGATAAATGGACTAATCAAGAAAGAAATTGACGGTTTCATTAGTGATCGAATTGTCGGTGCCGTTAATATCTTAGGAAGAACAATGGACAGGAATATATTAGAAGTTCCCTTAAATATTAAAACACCCCTACATTTAATGTTTAGCAAAAAAACCGTATCTTTAAATATAGTTGAACAATTTAATTTTGCGATAGATGATTTTCTTGCAAGTAACGAGTATAAAAAAATTATTAAGACATACATATATCATATTCTATTGCCTAAATCTATAGATTCTCGTTGGTACCATGTTATAGGTTTACTTGGTTGCCTTGCTTTTGCTTTTTCAGGAATTATTTTGAGTAGCAGAAAAAATAGTACTTTATTCGGTACATTTTTATTTGCGGTATTACCATCTGTTAGTAGCTGTATAATGTTAGATTTAATAGTAAACCATGATACCGGACATTTAAACTTCTATTTTACTCCTTCTTATTTCTATTACATATTTGTAGTAGTTTTACTCGGTTTTACAATTATTAAATTATTCAGCTATTATAATAAACAGATTGCTGAAGATAATTATTTAGAACAATCATTAAATAATATAGTAGCAATTTGCGATTCATTCGGACAAGCAACTTTTATAATTATAGGAGTTGCAATGGTTATTATTCACAAAATTGAACCTCTAAGTTTCTGGGGACCGTTTTTTGCTTTCATTACGGCTAATTGCGGTGCAATATTACGAGATTTTATTATGAAAGAAAATTCAATTAAGAGGATACCAAGAGGAGTTAGTATTGAAATCACTGTATTATGGGGTATAGCTTTTAGCGTATTATTAGATATGTATGGTAGTAATCCAAATTATCATACAATAAAATATTCAATGATTATAGTAATTTCCGGAGCATTTATTACTAGTCTCTTAGTTTATCATTTTGGTTTTCTTGAGTGGCGATTCCGTAATGAAAAATTAGAAGACATAGAAAAACAAACATGAAGATAGCTACTTGGAATATTAATTCCATAAAAACAAGACTTAATTTATTGCGTAATTTTTTATCTAAAGAAAATCCGGATATTTTATTATTGCAAGAAATAAAATGCGAAACCGAAAAATTTCCTTTTGATGAATTATCCGATTTACCTTATAATTTTTACATTCACGGGCAAAAATCATATAATGGTGTTGCTATAATTTCAAAATTTCCTGCCGATGAAATAATTAAGGATTTTCCGAATAATTACTGCAGTGATCAAGCAAGATTCTTAGAAATAAAATTATCATTACCTATAGGGTTTTGTAATATAATTTCGCTCTATGCTCCTAACGGTTCATTTGTCGGTAGCGACAAATTTGTAGTAAAGCTAGCATTTTATGATAATTTTATCAATTATCTATCAACTAAAAAATCTTTTAATGAAAAAACTATCATAGGCGGTGATTTCAATATTGCACCGTTCGATATAGACGTATATTCACCTAAGCTACTTGCTGAAACTACTTGTTTTACTGAAATTGAACAAAAAAAACTACGTACTATTCTAAATTCCGGGTTTGAGGATTTATATAGATTGAGGCATCCGAGTAAACAAGAATTTTCATGGTGGGATTATAGAGCCGGATGTTTTGAACAAAATAAAGGTATGCGAATTGATATGATTCTTGGTTGTAATAATACTATTGACTATTTAGAAAATTGCTATATGGATTATAATTTAAGGACTCAAGAAAAACCTTCAGATCATATACCGGTAATTGCGAGTTTTAAGGGGTAGCCTGAGTCGTCATTGCGAGGAGCCATAGGCGTTATGGCTCGATTTATGTCATTCCCGCGTAGGCGGGAATCCAGAAAAAAGCGAAATTAATTGAACTTTTAATTTTTAAAATTCAGTGTGTTTACACTTTTTAGCGACTGGATTCCCGCTTTTAGCTAGGATAACATCGAGTAGGTTTTACCGATCCATTAAAAAAATAAACATATGTCTCCAAAATTCATGAAATCTTACGAAAAATATATGACGATTGTCGGTACAATCGGCAATTTTATGTTTTATGTACAGGCTCATAAGATTTTCACCTGCAAATCTTCGGCTTCCGTTTCTATGCCCGCCTTTACTATAAGTGCTATTGCTCTTTGTAGTTGGCTTATATACGGCATATTAATAAAAAATACACCTATTATAATAGCAAATATAGTAGTTTTATCGGAGCATTATTAGTTCTCTTAACCATAATAATATATTAATAATGACTAAGAAAATCATTACTTTAGTTGGTCGTCCGAATGTAGGCAAATCAACACTTTTCAATAGATTAAGCATACGTAAAAAAGCTATCGTTCACGATTTGCCGGGCGTCACTAGGGATAGAAAATATACAGAAGGCAAAATCGGCTCTTTTGAATTTTTGTTAATTGATACCCCAGGACTTGAAGAGAATCCTGATAGCATGGGAGAAAGGTTAATGGAACAGACTACTAAAGCAATTTTAGAGGCAGATTTAATTTGTTTTATGGTTGACGGTAGAAGCGGAATATTGCCCGATGATAAGCTACTTGGTAGCTTTGTTAGAAAATATAATAAGCCTGCTATATTGGTAGTTAATAAATGTGAGAAAGCTTTTGATTTTGATAAAGAATACTACAAATTAGGGTTTGATAGTATGGTGGCTATCTCTGCCGAGCATGGCACAGGCTTAATTGATTTATATGACGAGATTATTGCCAAGTTACCTGAAGAAGAATCAATCGAGACAAATATAGCCGATCCAATTAAAGGAGATTGTTTGCAGATAGTAGTTAGTGGTAGACCTAACGCCGGAAAATCTACTTTTATAAACGCTCTTATTAATGATGAAAGATTATTAACCAGCCCTGAAGCCGGTATTACTCGTGAATCAATTGAAATTGATTGGCAATATAAAAATAATCACATTAAATTAATCGATACGGCAGGACTCCGCAAGAAATCTACTATTACAGAATCTTTAGAAAAATTATCGGCTTCAGATGCTATTAACTCTATTAAATTTGCTAATACCGTAATCTTAATGATTGATGCTTTAGCCCCTTTAAAACAGCAGGATTTAAATATTGCAAGCCATGTGGTAAATGAGGGGAGAAGTATAGTTATAGTAGTAAATAAATGGGATTTAGTTAAAGAATCCAAAAAAGAAGCATTTCAGGAAGAATTTTATTATCAGATAAATACTCATCTGCCTCAGGTTAAAGGTGTACCCGTTCTATTTATTTCAGCAATAAACAAACAAAATATAGAGCAAGTTTTAGATGCTTGTCTTAAAATCTATAAAATTTGGAATAAGAAAATAACTACTAGCAAATTAAATGAATGGCTTAATTTTACTACGGAAGCACATCCACTACCTCTACAAAAAGGCGGGAAAAGAGTGCGTGTAAAATATATGACTCAAACAAAAACCCGCCCCCCTACTTTCAAATTATTCTCTAATAATCCGGAAAAAATTACCGATAGCTATACTCGTTATCTAGTAAACAATATGCGTGAAGCTTTTGATATGCCCGGCATTCCTATTAGATTCACTTATGTAAAAACAAAAAATCCTTATGTGTGAAGTTTATTAAATTAACTAATTTACAAAATTTACATTTACGTATATACTTGTTTATACAAAAACAAATATATTATTATGCAAAGTCAAATTAAAAAATGGGGAAATAGTTTAGGTATTAGAATACCTAAACACTTAGCAGGGAAACTACATGTTAGTGAAGGTACCTTAGTTAATTTAAAATTAGTCAATAATAGTTTAATTATTAGCACAGAAAAATCTGAATTAGATACATTGCTAGATAATATTACTGACTCTAATCGTCATCATGAATTATTAAGTAATGATAAGACTAAAGGTAATGAAACATGGTAAATTATATACCTGAAAAAGGTGATATAGTTTGGCTTGATTTTGAACCGCAAAAAGGTAAAGAAATTCAAAAGACAAGACCGGCGGTTGTACTTAGCCCTTACAAATATCATCTTAAAAGTGGTCTTGCTTTATTTGCTCCTATTACTAGTCAAATAAAAATTATCCCTTTGAAGTAATAATAGATTTTCAGCAAATAAAGGGAGCGGTATTATGCGATCAAGTTAGATCAATGGACTTCAAAGCACGTAAAGCAAATAAAATTTTAACATTAAATAAAATACTTATAGATGAAATAATACATAAATTAAAATTACTTTTATAAAATATTCATTCTATCTATAACAAGAAGTCACATATTACACAATAGTATAAAAAACAATAATATAGAGAAAATATTAAATAACTTGTTAGGTTCTGTGAAGGAAAATTAAGTTATTTATATTTTTAGATATTTTGTTAACAGTGCCATAGTGCTTTGTCCTTGTAATTTCATAATATCACTTTGAATTTACAATAAATAGCAAGATTTTTTTACTTTAATTATGCTATAATTTGTAGGCTTTCTATACCTTTCTACCGGCTTGTTTATTTCCTATCTCTCTTTGTCTTTCTTCTAATACCTTACTTGTATGTGATCCTACCGCTTCTTTATCTTTACTAAATTTACTTTTTCCTAAATTAACTATAGTTTCTGCTACTACTCCTAGAACTTTCGGTTCTGATAATAATTTTAACGCCGGCACTATAATTTTACCGTATTCATGTTTGCTAAATTTATCGGCAATTTTAATTAATTCAGGTGCATGTTTACCAGCTATCTTTACTAATTTTTCACCGTCTAGTTTTAATTTTTGACCCTTAGGTGTTTTGTTTAAAAACTCATCTACAACCGGTCCTAAACTACTTGCATGTTTTATTAAGAGTTCAGGAAGGTCTTTTTCAATTATTTTATTTATTTCTGGATTATTATCTTTAATTTGTATCAAAGTACTAATCAATTCCTTTACCTCTTTTGATTTCTCTTCCTTTGGAAGTGACTTAATTAACTGAGCTTTTTGTATTACATCGGCAATTTTATCGCTATCGGAAAGAGCAAGGCTTGCAAGTTTAGTAATTGACGGCAGAACATCTTTTACAAAAGGCATAGAGGCATCTAGTGCTTTATGTATAAACTCAGGATCTTTTCATTTTGATTCTATTCTTTCTATTACTTTAGGATGTTTTAAAACATCTAATATATCCTGTTTATTATCATCTAAATATTGCGGTAATTCTTTTTCTAAAACAGGATATAAATTATCAATAATTTTTTTGGCATTTTCAACTAACTCTACTATTTGAGGTTTTTTTCCTTTTAATAACTTTTTTTTAATTTTAGTATTTAACCCTTCTATATTTAGGTTAATTTTAGTCCAACGCTGATTTTCTTTAAGCTGACTATAAGCTTTTATGGGAGTGTTGA
>NZ_JWSW01000038.1:0-12436 GCF_000828125.2 Rickettsia asembonensis
TCAACACTCCCTAAAGATAAAGATAAGAATGTAGATAAGGAGTTTTTGAAGGTAATATATATAGAGTCTTCTAAATTTATAAAAGAAAAAATTGTAGAAATAGAGAACAAAATAGAGCGTATTAAAAACGGTCAAGCTGAAAATGAAGAAGAAAAAGAGGCTTATAACTGGAGTAAGAGTAATGAATTAAAGCAAAGAGAAATAGAAGATGCGTATAAGAAAAAACAAGATGAGGAAAGTATAGACAATTATAAACAATTAAGTGTAGAGGTGCAAGCGTCAAGCCCTAAAGCATCAACAGAAAAGCATTTGTTAGTTAAAGATGAATGTTAAGTGCAGAAGAAATAGAATCTATTATTTCAAATTATCCATTGTTAGAGATATTAGCTAGTAGTTATTCCAGGGAAAATAACATAAATGAAGCTAGAATTATAGTAAGAAGATTATTTGAAATTGCTCGTAATTATTATGAAGATGATAAGCAAAAAGGCATAAATGAACTTGAAGCAATAAACTATACAAAAGCAACTTAGTTTTAAAGATATTGATTATGTAGTTGGTAATGAGTTAGAGAAGTTATGTGAGTTAATAGCAGGAAATAGTACAATCCTTACTCTTAATGGTGACCAAATACATAGCAGTAATGATTTTTTTGATTTAGCAATATTAGGTAGATTAGAAGAAACTCTCAAAAAATTATCCGAGGATTTTACGGTAAATGATGAGCGGATAAAATTCTATAGAACACTAACAGAGGAAAATGATAAAAAATTTTTTTTTGAAAATTGGAAGTTAATAAAATGGTTTTCCGATACCATAACTTATGAGGAACTATTGCAGTTGTTACCTAGTAAAAAATTTTTATTAGATCTCTTAAAAGATAAAAATCTATATAAACTAGCAGAAAAAATGACTGTTGCTAAAAATGAGTTACTTGAAATGTCACAAGAGGCACAAGAAAATTATTTAAAAGAAATAAAGATTGAAGATTGTTTAGATATTCATTTAGATTCTATGAATACTCTTAAACTTATTATAGCATCAGATGTGACTTTTAATAATATCTCATTTAATTCTGATACTACCGTAATTATAGAAACAGGAAAATCTTTGAATATCGCTGGTCTACTAACTATAGGATCAGGAAGCACTTTAAATATATCAGGTGAGGGTACACTAACTCTAGGATCAAATATTGTTTCAAAAAATATAATAGAAAATATAAATTATAAAGGAATAACTCCTGAAATTCTTTTAAATAATACTATTGCACTCAATTTAAATTTTATAGAAGAAAATATATATAATAATTCAGATACAATAATATTGGGAAATATTGATTCGGAGATTTAATAAATAATATCACAAAGTTCTACAAACTCGACATTGTTGCATGAATATCCAAGTCGTCATTGCGAGGAGGTATTGTTGCGTGGATCGCTTTATGTCATTCCCGCGTAGGCGGGAATCCAGTAAAACATATAAAAAACAAGTTTTTTATATGTTTATTATACCAAATGTGTAACTTCTATATTAATATTGAAGTTATTTTTCTGGATCCCCGCCTACGCGGGGATGACATCGAGTAGGCTTTTTGAGCCATGCAACAACACCGCTAAAAGCAGGAATCCAGCACTTTTTGCTGTCATACCGTGGCTTGACCACGGTATCCACGCGGGTAATGCCTCCTCGCAATGACGGAAAAACCGCTCCACGTCGTGCAATGTTAAGCCATTAGCCATTCAATAAAATCTAAATATTTCTTAGAATTATTTTACTTAATTCACAATTCAAGTGTGAGAAGTTTATCTCTTCAAATCCTTTTCTTGGAATAATAATCATTGCGAATTTTATAGCATTAAGCTTAGAATCGCTAACAATAATTCTAATCAGATGTCTTATACGCCTTTTAATTTTGTTGCGAACCACGGCTTTTTTATTTAGTTTTCTGCTAACTTTGATTCCTAAAAAGGTGTTATATTTTGATTCAAGGAAGATTTTTGGAAGTTTTTTTGCTATTACCAAAATAAAATATCTCTCATGGAACTTCTTTCCAAGCTTATTTATAAGCTCAAATTCTTTTTGATTTTTTAAAGAGGTAATAGACAATTTGATAAGTCAGATTATTTTAAGCAGATAATTTATGTCTACCTTTCGCACGACGTTTTCTTAAGATTGCTCTTCCGGTTGGAGTAGCCATTCTAGATCTAAAACCATGTCTTCTTTTTCTAACTAAATTGCTAGGTTGAAATGTACGTTTCATAATATTTATACCGAACGAAAATAAAAATTAATTGTTATAAATTATGTCATTCCGTGGCTTGACTATGGAATCTTGTATCACAGCTTGTGTCCTGAAATCCCGAGATCAAGTTAGCTAGGATGACACTAAATATGTGCTTTTGCTTTTTCTACGATACTTGCGAATCCATCACTGTTATTGACGGCAAGTTCTGCAAGTACTTTACGATCTATATCGATTTCTGCTTTTTTAAGAGCCCCCATAAATTGAGAGTAAACAAGCCCATGCTCTCTTACTGCTGCATTTATTCTTTGAATCCATAAGCCTCTGAAATCACGCTTACGATTTCTACGATCTCTGTAAGCATATTGAAGGGCTTTTTCTACTTTTTCAATAGCTACTCTAAAACAGCTATTTGCTCTACCTCTATAGCCTTTGGCTAATTTGAGGATTTTTTTATGTCGATTTTTGGAAATTTTTCCTGATTTTGCACGTGTCATTGCTGTAGCTCCTAATTAAATTAATTTATACCGTATGGTAGAAAATATTTTTTAATATTATATCCGTCTTGAGGACAAAGTATTGTAGTTCCTCTAAGGTTACGGATTTGAGCTTTAGTGCGACGACGCATAAAATGTTTTTTACCTGCTTGGGATGCGATAACTTTACCGCTAGCAGTAAGTTTAAAACGCTTTTTTACAGCGGATTTTGTTTTTAATTTAGGCATGATTATTCCTTTAAATTGGTATTTACTAGATTTAAACTGTAATTAGGCATACCAAAGCCACGTACAGATAGAAAACTAGATAATAGTTTTTTTTATTAATTATTGCAAGACTTATTTTGATTGTAAGGCTTATTTAAGTATTTAGATTATATTGTTATTTATGCTATAATAGCCATCATTAATGTTTTTAGTTGCAAAATAATGTTCGGACAAAATCCTAAAAGAAGCATATTAAACGGTGACGGTACTAAGTTAGAGGTGCAGTCTATTTTTAAGACTATACAAGGTGAGAGTATTTTTGTAGGTTGCCCTGCGATTTTTATTAGGCTCGGAGGATGTAATCTTGCTTGTAATTTTTGCGATACGGAGTTTGAAGATTTTGAGTTAGTAGATATAGCTGAGATTTTAAATAAAGTAGAAAGTTTAGCATTAAATTCTAAAAATGAAAAATCAATTAATTTAGTAGTAATAACCGGCGGTGAGCCTATGCGTCAACCTATAGAATTATTATGTCAGAAGTTATTAGACCAAAATTTAAAAATTCAAATAGAGACTAACGGTACGTTATATCGCTCTTTGCCGAATGAAGTGTCTATAATTTGTTCGCCAAAAGCAGGTAAAAACGGTTATAGTAAAATAAGAGAAGATTTATTGCCTAAAATTAGTGCGGTGAAATTTATCGTTGCTAAAAATATTTTAGAATATAATTTTATACCGGAAGTAGGGCAAACCTCTTATAATATACCGGTTTTTATTCAACCTATGGATCAAAACGACCAAAGGCTTAATGCCGAAAATAATGAGTTAGCAGTAAAATTAGCCCTAGAAAGCGGTGCTAGGTTATCGTTGCAAACTCATAAGTTTTTAGGGATTGAGTAAATATTGTCAAGTCACTTGTCATTCTTAGCTAAAAGTGGGCTTGTTGCATGGCTCAAAAACCCGCTCGGTGTCATACCGTGGCTTGTCCACGGTATCCAGTAAAACAACTAAAAATACTAATATTATTAGTATTTTTAACTGGATCCCGTGAATAAATCACGGGATGACAAAGGTGAGGTCGAGCCATGCAACAACGCCGCTAAAAGCAGGAATCTAGTAAGGCATATAAAAAACTTATTTTTCATATGTTTGTTTTATCAAATTATAATTTTTGTACCAATATTAAGGCTATTTTTCTAGATTCCCGCTTTTAGCTAGGAATGACATCGAAGCGTTAAGCCATCACAGGTATTCTAAAAATACTTGAATTTTATATTAATTGAAGCTATTATAATCTTTTTTAAGTTTAAAGCGTTGAAATAATGAGTGAAATATTAGAACTTGAAGCTAAATCCCGTAATGAATTCGGGACAGGAACGGCAAGAGCATTAAGAAGAGAAGGGCGTGTTCCGGCTATTATTTATGGAGCCGGTAAAACACCTGTTAGTATTTCTTTAGAAGAAAAGGAAATAACAAAATATTATAGAAAGCAGGCTTTTATCTCTCAGTTAATTAATTTAACGATTGATAAGAAAAAATATAAAGTATTACCGAAAGCCGTGGAGTTACATCCTGTTACGGATATAGTACGCCATGTTGATTTTGTCTTTTTAGAAGAGAAAACTCAAAAAATGGAAGTACCTGTAGTATATGAAGGGAAGGAAAGAGCTTTAGGCGTTAAAAGAGGTGGATACTTTAATATAGTAAAAAGAAGAGTTACTTTATTATGTGATGTTAATAATATCCCAAGAAATGTGACTATAGACGTTACTAACATGCCTATTGCTACCTCGCTAAAATCTTCAAAAATAGAATTACCGAAAGGATGCAGTTTTACTACTAAAAAAGAATTTGTCCTTGCAACTATAATAGGACGTAGAGGTGCAAAAACTGAAGCTGAAAGTGAGCAACAAGCCGCTGAAGCAGGGAAGTAAGCTGCTTAGACAGGACATTGCATCAATTAGTTTTTTTGGAATCGTAGGCGTGTTGTTTTGCTCGTTTTATGTCATTCCAGCAACGGCGGGAATCCAGTAAAACATATAAAAAACTTGTTTTTTATATGTTTATTTTATCAAATATATAACTTCTATATCAACATTGAAGTTATTTTTCTGGATCCCCGCCTACGCGGGGATGACATCGAGTAGGTTTTTCAATCCACGCGGGCAATGCCGGGCAATACCGCTAGAAACGAGAATAACATTCTGAATGTTCATATACTTCTTCCAAATTAATATTTCTTCAAAAATTTTCCATTACTATTTATTAGGTAAATTATTATGATTCTTGTTATTGGTCTTGGTAATCCAGGAAAAGAGTATCAATGTACGAGGCATAATATAGGCTTTATTGCTATAGAGAAAATAGCAAACCAATATAATTCATCATTTAGTACAAAGAAAAAATTCAATTGTGAAATTGCTGAAACTATTAGTGATGGACAAAAGATAATTTTTATAAAGCCCACTACCTATATGAACTTGTCCGGTAAGTCAGTGATATCGGTGAAAACATATTATAATATCCACCCCGCAAAAATTTTTGTTATTCATGATGATATTGATTTAGAGACAGGTAGAATAAAATTTAAAACGGGTGGCGGTAACGGCGGGCATAACGGTTTAAAATCAATTGACGGTGTTATAGGCAATAATTATAATCGCATTAGGGTTGGAGTAGGTAGACCGCAAAATAATCAGGATGTAGCAGATTATGTACTTAATAATTTCTTGAAATCCGAGTATGAAACAGTGTTGCAAGCTATAGATAGAATAGTTAATAATTTTGATTTAATATTAGAGAATAAGTTAGAAGAATTTAAGAATAAGATTGGATAATATTATTTTTGCGAAAGCATTGTTGTGTGGATTGGTTTTTCCAGTGTCATCCCACGACTTGATCGTGGGATCCAATTTAAAATACTAAAATTTTAGTATTTTAAGTTACTTTTATGGATGCCGTGGTCAAGCCACAGCATGACACCGAGGGTGCTTTATGATCCATGCAACAAAATTTTAATTAAAAGAAAAATTTATGACACAAGGTTTTGAAATTGTTTATGCTGAAAATATGGAAGAGCATTATTTGCAGCAAATACGGTTAGAAATCGAAAAAGAAGCAAAAAATAAAAAAGATTTTGACAAATCTATTCCTTTTTCATTTGTATGTCTTGATAAGAAAAAAAATTTTATTGCCGGCATTTCAGGAGTAAGTTTTTATGGAGCATTATTTGTTGATGTGATTGGGGTGAGCGAAAATTTTAGAGAAAAAAGATATGGTACGCTGCTTATGGAAAAAGCTGAAAATTTAGCAAAAGAGCGAAACTATAAATTTATTTACCTAATAACGATGGATTTTGAAGCAAAACCATTTTATGAGAAACTTGGGTATAAAATTGAATTTGCTATGCACGGTTACAAAAAAGATTCTATAATGTATTATTTACGGAAAAATTTATGACATTAAAACTCGGAATTGTTGGGTTGCCGAATGTCGGTAAGTCGACGTTATTTAATGCCTTAACGGCAAGTCAGGATGCGGATGCTGCTAATTATCCGTTTTGTACTATTGAGCCTAATAGCAGCAAAGTTTTAGTACCAGATGAGCGTTTGCAACGACTCGCAAGCTTAGCCGGAAGTGGAAAAATTATTCCGTCTTATATTGAGTTTGTTGATATTGCAGGACTTGTTAAAGGGGCAAGTAAAGGGGAAGGGCTTGGTAATAAGTTCTTATCTCATATCAGGGAAGTCGATGCAATACTGCACGTACTACGTTGCTTTGAGGATGAGGATATAACGCACGTACATAATAAAGTCAATCCAATTCACGACCTTGAGGTTATTGAAACAGAGTTAATACTTGCCGATATAGAATCGGTCGAAAAGCGTTTAGCAACAAGTGAAAAACGCTTGAAGTCAGGCGATAAAACAATGGCGGAGCAGATAGAGCTGTTAAAAGAGGTTTATAAAGTGCTGGCAGACGGTAAACCTGCAAGAGTGTTAAATAAAATTTTAGGAGCTGATAATTTAAAGCAATTGCAGTTAATTACCTCTAAGCCTGTTTTATATATATGTAACGTACTTGAAAAAGATGCTGCAGTCGGTAATGAATTTACGAAATTAGTAGCAGAAAGAGCAAAGAAAGAAAACGCTAAAAGCGTCGTAATTTCTTCAAAAATAGAAGCTGAGATTGCTTTACTTGAAAGCACGGAAGAAAAAGAAGAGTTTTTAAAATTTATAGGTTTAGACGAAACAGGGCTTAGTAAAGTGATTAAAGAGGGGTATAATCTCTTAAACCTTAAAAGCTTCTTTACCATAGGTCCTAAAGAAGCCCATAGCTGGACTTTTAAAGACGGCACACTAGCCCCGGCTGCTGCCGGTATCATTCATACCGATTTTGAAAAAGGCTTTATTAGAGCAGAAGTTATCGGCTATGAAGATTATATAAATCTCGGTAGCGAAGCAAAAGCCAAAGAGGTAGGCAAAATGCGTTTAGAGGGTAAAGAATATAAAATGCAGGATGGGGATATAGTACATTTTAGATTCAACGTATAGATATACTCGTTTTATTTGAA
Source organism: Rickettsia asembonensis (assembly GCF_000828125.2). NCBI lineage: Bacteria > Pseudomonadati > Pseudomonadota > Alphaproteobacteria > Rickettsiales > Rickettsiaceae > Rickettsia > Rickettsia asembonensis. The sequence goes on from NZ_JWSW01000038.1 coordinate 7,522, forward strand.
AAATTGGCGGCGTTACTTCTTGCTTATAATCCTCACGTACTATATGTACGCTGCGGTTATAAGCTTCAAAGTACCTTGCTCTTTTCCAAATAAAACTTCGTCTATCAATTCGTTATTTACTTTTAAGTTCTGTTCGCTCACCATTCAAAATAAAGTTTAATTCTTTAAATACTTAAAGTATTAGGTCTTATTGTAGGCTACAGAAAAGTATTGCAATGTCATTCCCGCGTAGGCGTTGCACGCGTGGACCGGTAGAGCCCACTGTGTCACCTAGTTCGCTTGACCACGTGGTCCATAAAAACAATAAAAAATACTAATAATTTTAGTATTTCTAACTGGATCCCGTGGAAGGGCCACGGGATGAACAGAGGTGAAATTGATCCACGCAGGAATCACATAAAGAACACTGAAACGACCTAGAAATAAAAAGTAATATTATGAAAACAATTTTGCCCGATCAATCCCTGCATATCCAAGTTAGGCTTAATTATATAGTAAGTCAAATTTTAGATATTGCACAAGATAAAATCGCTATGATTATCTTATATGGTTCGTTTGCAAGAGGTGATTGGGTACGTGATCTACCTAACGGCTATCATAGCGATACTGATATTTTGATAATCCTTAAGAAAAGTAAATACAAAGGGCATGTTACTTTAAGATTAAAAGATAATATATATAAAAGATTAAAAAAACCGGAGTAATAAAAGATCAAATTATCCCATATGATTCACGAATTTCAATAATTCTAGAGTCAATAGATGAAGTAAACAGGCAATTAGAAATAGGGCGTTATTTTTTCACTGATATTAAGAAAGAAGGTATTCTTTTATATGATAACGAGGAATTTAAACTTAGCGAGGCTAAAGATTTGCCTTGGAGTGAGATGAAAGAAATTGCTAAAGATTATTATGAATATTGGTTTGATAAAGGAAGAGGTTTTTTATTAGGAGCAAATGATTTTCTACAAAGAAATCAAAATTCCATAGCAGCTTTCTTGTTACACCAAGCTACGGAAAGTTTTTACAGTAGCATTTTATTAGTTTTTTCTAATTATAAACCAAAGCTACATGATATAGAAGAATTAGGCGGCAGAGTAGCAAATTATAATAGTGAATTATGGGAAGTATTTCCGCAAGCAAATGAAGAACAAAAAGAATGTTTTGAATTACTAAAAAAAGCATATGTTGATGCAAGATATAATAAAAATTATAGAATTAGCAAAGAGCAGTTACTTTACTTGATTGAGAGAGTAGAAAAATTAAAAACGATAACAGAAAAAATTTGTTTGGAGCGGATTAATGAGTAAAAGCGGCAGTATTTATTTATGTCATTCCTGCGAAAGCAGGAATCCAGAAAAATAACTTTAATATTGATATAGAGGTTACATAATTTGATAAAATAAATATATAAAAAACTTGTTTTTTATATGTTTTACTGGATTCCTGCTTTCGCAGGAATGACATAAACGAGCCATGCAACAAAGCCGATTTCTGCAATCAACAGAATGACATAAAAATGTAGTTTACAACACTTATGAAAATAATCGCTAAAATCCCGGCATGGATGCTTCTATGCCTATTTATTTTATCACCGACCACGGAAACGATTTATACTTCAGGTTTACCGAGTTTAACCAAATATTTCGGTATTGACGGCGGTATCACTCAAACTACGTCTACATTATATTTTTTAGGGTTTGCTCTTGGTATATTAACGCTTGGCAGATTATCGGATATTTACGGCAGAAGACCTATAGCTTTACTTGGGCTTTTTATTTATGTTGTATCTTCAATTATTAGCATTTTTGCAGTTAATATAGAAATGCTGATGATAGCTCGTTTTGTACAAGCTTTCGGTGTAAGCGTGGGTTCTGTTATTGGGCAGGCTATGGCTAGAGATTCCTATCAAGGCTCAGAGTTATCATATGTCTATGCTAGCTTGTCTCCGTGGCTGTTATTTATCCCTTCACTCGGTTCATCGATAGGTGGTTATATTATAGAATATTCAAGCTGGCATTATGTTTTTGTATTTTTTAGTCTTACCGGTACTATATTACTAGCTTTATATTATAAAGTTTTACCTGAAACAAATTCTTATATAGATTTTTCACAAAGCAGTAAATATTTTGAGGTTTTGCAGGTAATTATTAAAGATAAAATTCTTTGGTTATATGCTTTTATCATCGGTGCATTTAACGGCATATATTATGGTTTTTTCATAGAAGCTCCTTTTATTTTTATTGATAAAATGAAAGTTTCGCCATCTTTTTACGGTAAATTAGCGTTTTTGTTATCTTTTGCCGCTATCTTTGGAGGATTTTTAGGAGGGTATTTAATAAAAAAACGCCATGTACATGATAAAAAAGTTATGGGTTTGGGATTTATTTTTAGTTTGTGCGGTTGTATATTATTTGCGGTAAATGCTTTTATATTAGAAGTGGTTTCAGCGAGTCATAGTCTTGCAATCGCTATGATATTTGTACCTATGATGATTCATATGGTTGGGCATAATCTACTTATCCCTATGACGCTTCGTTATGCACTGGAGGATTATGCTAAAGTAACAGGTACGGCTGGGTCTATATTCGGTGCAATATACTACGTAGTTATTGCTGCCGTAACTTATTTGGTTTCTAAAATACACAGCGAAACGATAAGCAATTTTGCTTTATTATGCTTCGTTTTAAGTAATAGCTCTGCTATTTCGTTTTACTGTATTTGGTTTTTATATAAGAAAAAGTCAAGTATTCGTAACTAAAGGTGTTGTTGCATAGATAGGTTTTTTCGTCATTGCAAGGAAATTATGAAGTAATTGACGAAGCACGGAAGAAAAAAATTCTTATTTATAGAATTTTTTTAATTATTTTCTGGATTGCAGCAAAGCTTCGCTCCTCGCAATGACGACCTTTATTATCCACACAACAATGCCTTCCCGCGGAGGCGGGAATGACATCGAGTAAGTTTTTCGATCCATGCAACAACGCCTTTAGTCGCTCGCAATGACGACTCGGCATCTATGCAACAAGACCGCTTTTAACTAGGAATGACATTAAGAATTTTTAGAGAGGCAAAAGAATATTACGCTAAAATCTCATGGTTTGAGACTTCATCGTCTATCCCTTCGAGGTCCATCTCTTCCTTTAAGGCTTCCATACTACAGCTACTAAATACATCAAGGCTATTCTGCTCGGTTTGCCATTTTAAGCTAGCTTCTTTAAAACTAACAATACCATTTTCAATTTCTTCTAATGTCCAATTTTTTATTTCGTGTAAAAAATTCTCTATATCTGCTTTTGCTTCTGGATTTTTTTCGATAAATGGATTAAAAAACTCCTTGATACCTGCTAATAATTCTTCTTTTCCAGGTTCTATGTCTTTTATATCTTTAGAATCTAGAGCTTGAGCTATCGGTGTATTAACTGCATCCTCGTTGTTTGCTATATCCTCTTCAAAGCCTTCATCTATTAGATCTATAGTTTGGTTAGTTGCTTGTTCTTTGTTTAAATTATCAAGCAAGTTATCACATAATTTTTGAATTAATTCGTTATTCTCCTGCACATATTTACGTCCTATTTCTTCTAATCTTTCAATATTTTTAGGACTTGCATCATCTAAATTTTTAGTCTTTTTAGAAATAGGTAATCCTATTTCAAAAAATTCATCTTCTCCTGGTAAATCATTTTTAACCTCGATAGTGGAAGAATTTTCCATATTGTTCATAAGCCTGCTTACTAATTTTCCTTTCACAAGCCAACCTATTACCCCGTCAAAGCCAATTTTAGGTATGGAACTCGTAGGTTCGATGTCATTACTGAAATTGAATGCACAAACCATAGTATTGCCTAATATCTCTTTCTGCTCTTCACGTGTGAGGGTTTTCTCTTCGCGTATATGATTTTGCTCTTTATGTATATAACCTTTTTTGAGCAACTTTAAAACTTCGTTTGCCGGTCTGTTAGCATCGAGTCCTCCATCTGCGTATGCATAAGGAGTACCTGAAGCATAATCATATCCTTGTACGGCTGCTTTATCCATAATAGGTTTAAAATATGTAGGTGCAGCTGTTGTTGCAAGCAATACGTCTTTTACCCTAACATGAGGGCTATAACCGTGAAAGCTGTCAAAAATTTCCAATTCTTCACCGTTAGTAGTCAAATCATTTACTGGAATAACAAGGCGGGAAGTAGTATTATCCATTCTATTATCGCCTAAATATTTTTCTAATAATTCTTTTAAAGGTTTCTGACTATATTTATGAGTAAATAACTGCTTAACTGAACCTAAGAAAGTATCAGGAAATATATCATTTGCACTCGACTTAAATATCTCAAGGGCTTCTCTAGCACTATATTTTGCTTCTTTTGAACCTGGCTCTTTCGGAATTGTTAATAATGCGGCGATAAGACCACCGACACTAGTACCGGAAATAATAGGAAAGAGTTCAGTAATAGATTTTCCTGTTCTCTCTTCGATTTCTATAAGCACCATTAACTCGGATATACCTTTAATTCCACCGCCGGAAAGTGCAAGTATTCTATTAGTTTTTGTATTATCAATTTTTTCTGCCATAACAATACCGTAAAGATTTATATTGTGCAGATATATAATAAAAATTAATAATTGTCAATAAATTTATTCTTATAAACTTAACAAAATTTAACTTATAAAATAAAATTGTAACTATTAGTAAAGAAGGCTTGATTAATAATTAATATTTTAGTATATAGCTAATATTATAAATATAATGGTATGAGATATGTTACTTAATTATAAGGGTATAAAGCCTGAATTAGTAGCTGAAGAAGTAAATACAATGATGAGTAAGGTCGGACCAAAGCTTGATAATATTCCTACTAAGGAAGGTAAAATTATTTATGCAAAAAAAAGTTAATTAAGGAAGTGTTAAGAGATAA
>NZ_JWSW01000039.1:0-11685 GCF_000828125.2 Rickettsia asembonensis
TTATCTCTCAACACTTCCATGTTAACTAAAAAAGAGCCTGTATAAATATGAACACAACTTTTATCTAACTTTATAAATTTTTTGATAAACGGCAATATTATATCAAAATTTATTTTTTGGAATCTGATTACTATATAACTAAGTCCTTGAAAAACAGTTTTATATATTTGTTCACTTTCTTTTTTTTCAAGAAAATACCGGCAAGCCTCTAACGCTTCATCATAATCTAAAGAATTTTGACAAAAGCTTAAAATAAACTCTTTTTTTTCTTCTTCATTACTTAAGGAGTACATTAGTGCTTTATCTGTATATCTTTTTAAAATTTTTCTGGTAAAAAAATCGATTCTATTTTTAAAATATTCTAAATAAATTTCTCTTCTTAAACTTATTATATGATAAGTAATTTGCTCTAAAGTATCCTTAGTTTCATATAATATTCTCTCACTTTTACTATTTAAATTATTAAACAAAATAGGTAATATTAATTTTTCTTTAATATTGCTAAACCTATATGCTAAGATTCCTAAAGCTTGAAGTGCCGCAGCTTGTATTAATTCTTCAGGATTCTTCAAATTTTTGATAATAAAATCCATTGCTTCATCATAATTCTCATAATGCCCTACATTTATTATATAGTAGAAAGATTTTTCCCATTCTGGAAGATTAATCACATCAGGTTGTTTTTTAAACTCTTCTTCGTTAACTATCATAACTAATGTCCTTATTTTATAATTTTACCATTATATTTTAATAACCATTCTTTATGTTTTTCAGGTAATCTAGCTTGAATCAATTTTTCAAAACTTTTTATTGTTTCTAAGTTAGTAGGTACTTCCGTTTCTTTTACTTTTATCATTATTAGTATTTTAAGTTATTTTTCTGGATACCGTGAAGGGATCACGGTATGACACGAATGCGTTGTTCTACACATTATTAGTGTATCAGGTTTTACCTGTCTATCACAAAATAGGGCTATAATTTTATTTGGAAAATGGTGCCAATGTGGGGATTTGAACCCCAGACCTACGCATTACGAATGCGCCGCTCTACCAGCTGAGCTACATCGGCAAGGCTGAGATATGTCATTCCTGCGAAAGCAGGAATCCAAGTAAGCATATAAGAAACTATGTAATTTTTATCCAATTATTAAGGTTGTTTTACTGGATTCCTGCTTTCGTAGGAATGACATAGAACTATGCGACAATGTTTACAATCAGCATTTTTATAAATGTGTTGAAAATCTTAAATGGAAATGCTGCGTATCGTCATATTTCTTCTTCTTAACCGGGAAACCCCAATCCATTCTGATCGGTGCAAAACGTGTTACCCAAATAAAGCCGAAACCAACGGAAGCTCTAAGCGATTTATCGTTATAAAAACCGTTTGGAGTTTGATATTGTTTCTTATTTAGACCTACTCCCCATACGCTTCCTAAATCCATAAAGACTGCACCGGTTAAATTAAATTCCTCAGGTACAGGTGTTGGGAAATTAAGCTCTGTTGAGAATGTGTAATATCGCTCACCGCTAAGTCCTTCATTAGTGACCTTTTCACGAGGTCCTACACCACCGCTCGCAAAGCCTCTTAAACTATAATCACCTAAATTAAAGCGATCGGAAATTCTAATAATTTTTCCTCCAAGCCCTGCAATATCACCGCCGGAAGCAGATAATTTTAAAGTAAGTTTGTTATGTATGAAAGATTTATAATATTTACCGTCAACTTCATGTTTTATATATTTGTTATCACCTCCAACGCCGGCAAATTCTTGGGTGCCGCTTACTAAATAACCGTTCTTTGGAACAATTTTATTATCGGTTTGATCATAAGTAATAGTATGTCCTATAGCAGAAGTAATAAATCTTCCCATCTGCTCATTTAAGAATATTGAGCTTGATGGACTCGTGGCACTTAAAATATCACGTTTAATTAAATAATCTATTTCGTGACCTAAATCCTCTTTAATTTCATAGCCAAGAGAAGTTTTAACCCCTATAGAGTGTAACTTATAGCTTTGATCGGTTGTATTTAATACACTAGCACCGCGTCCGGTATAGTTTCTAAAAGCATTTACGCCAAGCGATAAATCACGATCTAAAAAGTGGGGTTCGGTAATACCGCCGTAATAGCTTGTACTGTTTTTACTTACTTGTACACCGGCATTAAGTAGTTTACCGGTACCGACTAAATTACGCTCTAAGAAAGAGAAACGCCCGAATAAACCGCCAGCAGTATTATATCCTAAATCAAAACCTATAGAGGAAGTAGATTTTTCATCAACTTCAACGTTAACATCATATTTATCTTTAGCTTTAGTCGGAGCTAAGCTAATTGCTACTTTCTCAAAATAATCTAAATTTCTAAGGTTACGCTCACCTTTTTCAATATATGAACGGTTAATTATGTCACCTTCTTCTGTTTTAAATTCTCTTCTTATAACATGGTCTTCGGTTTTAAGGTTATTAATAATATTAATTTTATTAATATAAACCTTATCAGCTTTCTCAATAATAAATTTAATATCTGCAGTATGATTAGCACTTTTCATTATGTCCGGATAAACATTTACTACAGGGTAACCGTTTGCTGTAAAATATTCTTCGATTTTTTCAGCTATATCATCAACCTTTTTCATATTGAAAACCTTGTCTTGCTTAATATTAACAATTTTATTAAGCGGTGTTATATCTATATTAGTTAATTTATTGTCTATTGTAATATTACCGAAGCTATATTTTTCTCCCTCTTCAATGGAATAGGTAAGGGTGAAATATTCTTTAGTATTATTGAGTTCTGCCGATGCCGAAATTACTCTAAAATCTGCAAAACCTACAGATTGATAAAACTCTCTCAGTAATTCTTTATCATATTCGACTCTATCAGGATCGTAAGTATCGTTACTTTCTAAAAAACGAAACCAACGAGATTCTTTAGTTAAAACAATAGATTTAAGTTCTGAATCACTATAATTTTCATTACCGCTAAAATAAATATATTTAATACCGGTTTTTGGTCCTTCTGCTATATCAAAAATAACCTTAACTCTGTTGTTTTCTAAATTTTCGATTTTAGGTATTACTGTAGTAGCAAAACGTCCGCTACGTTTATAAATTTCTAATATTTTCTTTACATCTAATTCAATTTTAGCTTGGCTAAGAGATTCGCCAGACATTGTATAAATTTCTTTAGCGAGCATATTAGTTTTGATTTTAGAATTACCGCTAAATACTACGCTACTTATAAAAGGAGTTTCAGTAACGTTAACTATTAAATTACCCTCATTCGTTATATACATATTTATATTTCTAAAAAGTGAGGTGGCATATAAATTTTTTATTGCTTCATCTTCTTTAGAATTATTATAGGTTTCTCCTACCTTAAGCTTTAAATAGCTCTCAATAGTAGAACGCTCAACCCTATGGTTACCTTCGATAGTTATTTTACGAATTACAGAGTCAGCTAATGAAATATGATAATAAAAAATCGTTAATAATAAAATTGTTAACTTACTAATTGATCTGATTTTCACCTAAAACCTTCTTTAATATTTAATTTAAATTTCTAATGTTTAAATACGATATCATACCGTGGTTTGACCACGGTATCCAAAAAAACAATACTAATAATCTTGATATTTCTAACTGGATCCCGTGGTCAAGCCACCGGATGACAGGTGCATTTAAACGTAATTAATGTACTCCACTATAGTAGATAATATAAACGAGAGCAAGCAAATCTATAATTTAGGAAAATAAATTTTGTATATCGTTAGAAACAGAGATTATAATAAGAAAAATTATTATTGCCGCTCCTAATTGTAATAAAATATTTTTAGTTTTATGATTCGGTAATCTACCGGTAATTGCTTCATAGAGTATAAATATCAAATGTCCGCCGTCAAGTACCGGTATAGGTAGTAAGTTAAGTAATCCTAAATTAACGGAAAGCATTGCTATAAATAATAGATACATTTGGGTTCCACCAGCTATAGATTTTCCTGACTCTTTAGCAATAGCTACTGGTCCTCCTATCTCATCGAATGAACGTTTTCCTACAATCATTTGCGATATTGCTTTTAGAGTTAAAGCAGACATATCTATAGTAGTATTAATAGCTTCCCAAAATCCCCCTAAAATTCCTATTTTAGTATGAATAGGTTCATTTTTAGCTATAATACCGATGCGAAGAGTTTTCTTAATTTTCTTTTCTTCGGGAGGCGATATAATGATTTCTTGAGGCATTATATTAACGGTAAATTCTTCACTTTTTCTTTCTATAGTTAAAGTAGAAGAGCTAAAGCCGTTAATTAATATCTCTCTCTGTACGTCCCCAAAATCTTTAACAGATTTATCGTTAACCTTAACAATTTTATCTCCTTCTCTTAAGTCTGCTCTCTCTGCCGGTGATGAAGCTACTACATCACCTATTATAGGAGGAATCTCTGTTTTTCCAAAGTACCAATAAAAACCTGCAAATATTATTACGGCAAGCAAATAATTAATTAACGGACCTGCCGCAACTATTAAAAAACGTTCTAAACAAGATTTAGCATAAAAAGCTACTTTTTCGTTAACTTCTTTAGTCTTATCCATAAGGCTGCGATCATAGCCGTAAATCTTGACATAACCGCCAAGCGGTATAAGACAAATCTTCCACCTAACTCCTCTTGTATCGGTAATGCCTATTAGTTCTTTACCGAAACCTATCGAGAATTCTTCAACTTTTACATTAAAATATCTAGCAATACAATAATGCCCAAATTCATGGATAAATACCAAGATGCTGATGGTTATAATAAATCCGATTATAGATAGCATAAATTATACTCGTTTTATTTGAAAAATTGGCGGCGTTACTTTTCGCTTATAATCCTCACCTAGTATATCTATGTTGTGATTATAAGCTTCAAAGTGCCTTGCTCTTTTCCAAATAAAACTTCGTCTATGCATTTTCATATTTTTTATAAGTTTACTAATAAATTATTTTAAGGTATAAATTGCAAGGTTATAGATATCATTTCGTTGTTGTGAGTGATATTGTTGTAGGGTTTGAGTTTCTTAATGTCATTCTAGCTCACTTGTAGCGGGATCCAGTCTTTTTTTATTTTTTTTCTGGATACCGTGGTCAAGCCACGGGATGACACTGAACGTAATACTCACTTGCAATGACGAAAATTAAATTTTAAATTTCTTTTCTCTATGAGTTCAAATAAAATTAATAAAAAGTCGATTGCACGTATTACAGCAGTGCAAGCTATTTATCAAAACATATTGCAAAATAACGACGATATGGATGATATCATGCAAAATGTACTTTCTTTTTATCAAAATAATAATTCTACAACAGCTTTACTTGAGAATTTAAAAATATCATTAAGTATAAGTCATTTTAAAATGCTGGTAAAGTCAGTATTTGAAAATATTAATAAACTAGACGAAATTATCGACAATCATTTAACAAATGATAAAGATCCTGCACATATGCCGATCTTACTCCGAGCTTTATTGCGGGTTAGTATATGTGAGCTATTATTTTGCCCTACTACTCCTGCTAAAGTAGTAATCAACGAATATACGGACATAGCAAATGATATGTTAAATGAACACGAGATTGGTTTTGTGAATTCAATATTAGACAAAATAGCTCAAGAAAATAATAAAATTTCATGACAAATAATTTAAGCGGTTATAGAAATAAATTCGTTAGAGTTAAGACTTCTAAAAAACGTACCGTCTCTTCTAGTAATTGGCTTAGACGCCAATTAAACGATCCGTATGTTGCAAAAGCACGTATAGAAGGCTTTAGGTCGAGAGCTGCATATAAACTACTTGAAATCCATGAAAAATTTAAACTTTTTCATCCTAACATGAAAATTGTTGATCTAGGAGCAGCTCCTGGGGGCTGGAGTCAAGTAGCTTCCAAGCTTATTAAAGCTTCGGATAACAGCCTAAATAATAAAATAATCTCTATCGATTTGTTAGAAATCGAACCTATTGCCGGAGTTGAGTTTTTTCAAAAAGACTTTTTTGAAGAAAATACGGAAGAATTAATTATTCAGGCTTTAGACGGTAAAGCTGATATAGTAATGAGTGATATGGCATCAAATACCATAGGTCATAAAGCTACAGACCATATAAGAACCTTACTTTTATGTGAGCAAGCTTTTGAATTTGCTTTAAAAGTATTAAAACCCTCCGGTCATTTTATTGCTAAAATCTTTCGTGGCGGTGCAGAAAACGAATTGTTAAATAAAGTGAAACGTGAATTTAGGACAGTAAAACATTTTAAACCTTCATCCAGCCGCAGCGAATCTACGGAAATCTATTTAGTTGCTCTAAATAAAAAATAATAGACTTCTTGCATAACTTGCTTCTAAGGGTAATTTGTGCGTCGAGCCTAGACTCGCATGGCATTGTTGCGTGGACCGGTAAATGCTCTTTGTGTCATTCTTAGCTAAAGCGGCATTGTTGCATGGCTCAACTTCACTCTTGTCATCCCGCGATCAAGTCGCGGGATCCAGCTTGAAATACTAAATTATTAATATTTTTTATTGTTTTTATGGACCCCGTGGTTTGACCACGGGGTGACATAGTGGGGTTTACCGAGCCATGCAACAAGGCTGCTAAAAGCGGGAATCCAGAAAAAAGTATAAATACAGAAAATTTTTGAAATTAAAAGCTCGCTTTATGCTGGATTCCTGCTTTCGCAGGAATGACATCGGTATCCACGTAACAACGTCTCCTCGCAATGACGATCTTCAGTATCCACGCGGGCAATGCCTACTTGCATCTTCACGTACTAAAGTGTACGCTGCGGCGGCAAGCGCTTCCGTGTCTCCTACAAATTCCTCTTTATTAGCGAGCGTTTGCAAGAAGTCTAATCAATATTAAAGGCGAAAGGTGGTTTCCGCCTTTAATATACTAGAGGACATAGATGATAACCACTTATATCTCCTGTTGTTTTAACTTCCTGAGCGTATTCTTGACTGCAGCTTTGAAAATTATTATACATCCCAACTAAATTAGCTCCGGTTTCAGTTTCAACTATTTGATTATATGAATTATTTTTTAAATTTAGAGTATTTTTAGCATATTCTTGTGTTCCTGCTTCCCAATCATCTACGGTTAAAGTAATATTCTGTTTTAAATCAGAAAAATTAACAAGTCCATGTTTACTGATTCCGGCTATTATTTCCTCAAAGCCTTCGACTATTCCATTAATTCCTAAGTATTTTGTAACTTTTTGTTTGGCAAAATTATATAAATATGATGCCCATTCTTCTGATTGTGATAGTCCTGTTTTTTTACCAGGAAGTACCATTGTTGTTTTTCCCAAATGCTTATTAGTAATATTAATAAGATTATGTTTTGCATTATATATCTTGGAATGGGTAGCTAATTCTTCTATTGGAGTTGTTACTTTCCCGGTAAATAAATTTTTTTCTATGCCTCTTTCAATTATCGGTTTTGAGCCGGGGCTGTCAAAAGTTGTAGATTTATTAAAATGTAAGTTGCGAGAATGTATTTCTACTGAAGTTAAATCTGCAGTTATCGCTCCAAGTGAATGACCACTAGTATTAAAACTATATTCCGTGGCTTTACTTAAGCCGCCTAATTTGTTAATTACTTCATTAACAAAATCCTGAAGCGGAGTTAGTTTAGTAGGTAAATAGTGAAGAGCGATAAGCAAGTCATCTAATAAATCATATATATTGAATTTTGTGCCTGCACTAGCAATATGAACTTCTTTAGTTTCTTTATTTATAAATGCGACGGCTTTATAACCATATTTAGCAGTGCTGACATAATCACATGAAGCAGTCAGTATTTCCCAGCCGCTATCTGTTAATTGTTCATTGACCTTAGATGCTTCTAGATTATAAACATTTAAATCATCTGTTTTATATGCGAGGTCTAAGCCTATATAAGCAAGTTTTTTAGTGCTAATATGTTTAGAATTTTTGTATGTAGACATATCTACCTCTTTTTTAATCTGTAACCATATTTTATGGTAATTTGAAATAAAAGTCAACTAATTAGTTAATGTTTGTTAAGATGTAGAATATGAATTTGTTTTAAAATATTCTGTAAGACACAGTAGATTAAAAATTTATAGAGTGGCTTAAAGTAAAAAACATCAACTATTTATCAATAATTGATGATAATTTAGATTGTAATTAAAGTATAAAAATTTACTTTCCTATTAGAGATACTTCTACCCATTCGTCTTCAATATCTTTTGACTCTAGGTTAGGTGCTTCTATCACTTCCGGAGTTGTATTTGAAATAGTATCAATAGTGTTTTTACAAGTTTCTACTATGTCTGAAATAGTATTAGCCCCACTGCGTGCTAGTCTAGCAATACCAAAAACAACATACTCTAACATATCATTGATATTAAATTATTATTTATATTGCCTATTTGTTCAACTTCCATAGCACAAGATTGTTGCAAATCATTATATGCCCAATGGAACACATCTACTCCAACTATACTAGTATATTCATCATCAGTAATTCTAGTGGTATCTAGTAAATATACGTCCTTGCCGCTAGATGGAATAGCTTTAAGTTTTTGAGTATCTTCGTTATTTTCTAATATTTGTTCTTTCCAATCGGCTATAGGTAAAACAGCATGATCTTTTAAATCAGCAAAATTCTTTAGCTTATGATTATTTAATCCTTCAACCATTTTATTAATACCTAGATATTCTGCAGCTTTGTAAGCGGCAGAGCCAGCCATATTATATAAATATGTTCCCCATCCTCCTGCTTTTGATGATTCTGATTTCTCGATATTATTTACTTTCGGTAGAACTAAGTTTATTTTACCGGCATGATTATTGGTAGTATTAATAATATTAGGTTTTGCATTATATACCTCGGAATGTTTAGCTAACTCTTCTAGCAGAGTTATTACTTTTCCGGTAAATAAATCTTGATTTATAGCGTATTTAATTACTTCTTGTGAACCTGGGCTGTCAAAGGTTACGGATTTATTAAAATTTAAATTACGAGAATGTAATTCTACGCCGGTTAAATCCGCAACTATTGCTCCAAGTGAATGACCGCTAGTCTCAAAAATATATTCTGCAGCTTTCTCAATCCCGCCTATTTTTTCAATTACTTCATCAACAAATTTTTGAGCCGTTTTTAGTTTATTAGGAGCATAATGGAAAGTGATAAGTGCATCATCCCATACGTCATTCATATCTGCTTTTGTGCCGGCACTAGCAATATGAACAACTTTAGTTTCCTTATTTATAAATGCAACAGCTTTATAACCATATTGAGCTGTATTTGCATTATCACAAGAAGCAGCAAGTATTTCAAATTCACTACCTACTAGATGATTACCATCTGTCGTTAATGCTTCTGCAAGGTATCGATTTGTATCATCTGTCTTATATGCAAGATTTACTCCTAAATGGGCAAATTCCTTATGATTTATAGCATTTGTAGGAATTTCTGCTTTATTCACAAATTCAAAATTTTCCATATGTTTTTCAACCTATTTATATCTTAAGTTACCATGAAATACGGTATTTATTAACAAATGTCAAGCATTAATATTAATATTTCTTAATAACCTCTTTAGCTCTCTTTTCAAAAGCTATAATCATTTTTTCGGTTGCTTTGGTAAAATAAGTACCAATTAATTTATCCAGTATTACGGACTTCATTTTAAAATCAATAAAGAATTTTAATTCAGTTCCTGCTGTGCATGGAACAAATTGCCAAGTACTTTTTAAATATTCAAAAGGTCCTGAAATAGCTACCGTATTAATCAAATATATTCCATCATCTGTTATTTCGCTTGTAACTCGTGAGTTATATTTTTCTGAAAAGCCTTTTAACTGAATTACTAACTCAGCAATGATCTCATATTTATCTTCTGAAATAACTCTAGAAGCAGAACACCAAGGCAAGAATTTAGGATAAGATTTTATGTCCCAGACCAAATCAAACAATTCTTGCGGTTTATAGAGTAAAATTTTTGTTTGCTGGAAAAAAGCCATCAGAAGTCAGTTACTTTACCTTTATGCTGCCAATCACCGTATCTTGTCGGTTCTAAGCCTTTAACGCCGCCGATTTCTTTTTCTTTTGGTATAGCGTCATTCACAAAGTTTGATACAGGCGAATTTTTTGAGTTAAGTCTGTACTCACGGACGTAAGTACGCTCCGTAGACTTACTCTTAAATTCATCCTGTCTAAAGCTTTGTGAATTTAGCTGTATATTTTCTTCTTTTGATATATTATTAGACATCTTTACAAACTTCGCTTCTAGAGGTAATTTAGACGTCGATCCGGTACTATCATCCTCACGTACTAGTGTGTACGCTGCGGTGCGAGCTGAAGTGTCTCCTTTAAATTCCTCTCTATAAGCTGGTTTGGAAAGATGTCTATTATCTTTTTTATCATCCATAATATTAAAGCATGAAGTATAACCGTATCTATATTAATAGTCATTTAGCTGAAAATAGCAAGATAGAATTAGCGGGTGATCATGTCCATTATGTTAAAACGGTGCTACGTCTTAAAGTAAATGATAGCTTGCGTATCTTTAACGGTACGGATGGAGAATTTTTAGCACAAATTACCGATATAGGTAAGCATAACCTATCGGTTAGGCTTAAAAAACAGTTAAAAAAGCCGTATACAGAATCTGCGTTAACTCTTGCTGCTGCTATAATAAAGCAAGATAAATTAATGCTTGCAATAAATATGGCTACGCAACTCGGTATAACTAAAATTATTCCGTTAATTACTGGGCGGTGTCAATTTAGATCGGTAAATATTGAACGTTTAACGAAATGTGTTATTGAAGCGACAGAGCAATCAGAACGTCTTAATACCCCGATAATTGAAAAAGCTATTACAATACAAGATTACCTTAAAGAGAATAATAATTTGATGTTATATGCTAATGAACATGAAAAAGAAGAAAATTCTATATCACGAATTTTATCATCACTTAGTAATAGTGATATAACTATTATTGTAGGACCGGAGGGAGGCTTTACTAATGATGAGCTGGAACTTCTTGCTTCATATAAGAATACAAAATCTGTAAGTTTAGGAAGTAATATATTACGTGCTGAAACAGCAGCAATAACTGCTATAGCACAAGTGAAGCTGTTAGGTGGATTAGCCGTATTGTCACCCCGTGGCTTGACCACGGGGTCTAGTTAAAAATACTAAATATTTTAGCATTTCTAGTTATTTTTTAGATACCGCGGCTTGACCGGCGTTGTTGCATGGCTTGATTTTCCTCCTATCATCCCGTGATTTATTCACGGGATCCAGTTAAAAATATCAATAACATTGATATTTTTAATTGTTTTTCTGGATACCATGGTCAAGCTACGGTATGACATCGAGGGCATTTTTTGAGCCATGCAACAACGCCGGTCAAGCCGCGGTATGACACCGACTGCAGAAGGGTGTAGCTTGGCTTCACCTTTTCTATTCTGGGTTTACAGAATAGTTTACCTAAACAAAGGAAAGAATATACACCACAAAAGCCTATAATTATATAAAGTATTGTAACAATAATTGGAAATGAGCCAAATAAAAGTGTGACTAAATTAAAATTAAATAATCCGACTAAGCCCCAATTTATAGCACCTATAGAAGATAATAAATGTATAGTAGTAATAAGCGGATTATTAGAAGGGAGTGTTGA